>NZ_JBDNXE010000207.1:0-4132 GCF_047721585.1 Gluconacetobacter sp. | reverse complement strand
ACCATCCATCACGACCACGCGGGTTTCTTCCGCGTGTGTCGTGTCGATCAGCATGCGCTTGGTCATTAAAAACGGAACTCCGGAATGCCCGCTCCTGCCGTCTGTCCGGCGTCCTCATGGGGGACGCGCCTTTGCGACGGGGGGGAGGGGCAAAGATGGAAATGGGAGACAATTCGACGGATCCGGAAGCCGTTGCGGCGAAATCCGCGCAGATCATGCCCGCGCGCGTCCCATGTGACGCGCGCTGTACCGGGCTGTCTGCGAACGCGGATCGCGTGGCGTTCATCCATCCTCATCAGGCGGTGACGCACACCTGCGCATGCGCGGTGCGGCGTCGGAATAAAGGGCATCGTCATCCTGCGCCGGCCTTGCGGTCGGGGCGGAGCGGCATCCGTGGTCCGTGGGTCACGGGTGCGGCCTGCCGGATGGGCCAGATCCTGCCGGTCGGGCCGTTTTCCGGCGCCAACAGGCGGAGACCCATCACGGTACAAGCATGACCCAACTGAGCCCGCGCTGCAAGCGCTGTCGCAACGCGCGACGACAGGCTGATGGTCCGCGTCAAAGATTTCCTGCAAGCTGTTGAAATGCAGACGAAGGGAACAGAGTCTGCTATCGTTGCGCGTGGAAATGGCCATAAGGGGCGGTTTCATGGATGCTGATCATTCCGCAGCGCGGCCGGCCGGGCAGGGGCGGCGCGCGATCCTGCTGGCCACCCTGGGCGCGGGGCTGGCCGCGCGGCCAGGCGACGCGGGGGCGGTCACGCACCGGGCCGCCGCGCATGCGCGGCCGCACCCCCTGCATGCTCCGGCGATCATAGGGCGGGCGGCGGCGCCCCTGCCGCTGATCATGCTCGATCCCGGCCATGGCGGGAAGGACCCCGGCGCGATCGGGGTTTCCGGCACCTACGAAAAACATATCGCCGAGGCCGCCGCCAGCGAACTGCAACGGCAATTACTGGCCAGCGGCGCCTACCGCGTCGCCATGACCAGGGCAGACGACCGCTTCATCCCGCTGGAAGGGCGGGTGGAGATCGCGCACGCGCACAGTGCGTCGCTGTTCATTTCCATGCATGCCGACGCACTGACCGACCGGTCGGTGCGCGGGGCCAGCGTCTATACGTTGTCGGGGCAGGCTTCCGACGCCCAGAGCGCGGCCCTGGCGCGGACCGAGAACAGCGCCGACCGGTTCGGCGGCCCGCGTGTGCATGCCAATTCGCCCGAGGTGGCGGCGATCCTGGCCAGCCTGGTGACGGAGGAAACGCGGCGCGGGGCCGCGCACATGGCCGCCAGCGTGGTGGATTCCTTCAGGCCCCGGATCGGCCTGCTGACCCATCCGGCACGCCATGCGGCGTTCGTCGTGCTGAAATCGGCCGACATCCCGTCAGTTCTGGTGGAGATGGGGTTCATGTCCAACCGGATGGACGAGGCCGCGCTGCGTCAGGCGGGGCATCGAATGATGGTTGCCGGCGCGATGAAGCAGGCGGTCGACCGCTATTTCGCCTCGGCCGGTGGCGTGACCCGTCTGACCGGCTGATGCGCGTGGGGGGGCGCCCGTCCTCCAATCCTCCGCTGCGGAGTGTCCGAATGGTCCGACGATCTTGCGTGGTCATCCTCAACGGCGTCGGCAGCGTCGGCAAAAGTTCCGCCGCGCGGGCATTCCAGGGGCTGGTGGAGCGGCCTTTCCTGCATGTCGCAATGGACGATTTCATCGGCATGCTGCCGCCCCGCCTGTTGGGCCATCCGGACGGTCTGGCGTTCGTGCCCGAGATCGCGGACGGATACCCTGCGATGGCCATTCGCGGCGGCCCGGTGATGGGGCGCCTGATGCACGGCATGCGCCACGCCGTGGCGGCGCTGGCGGGGCAGGGGAACGACCTGATCGTGGACGACGTGATGCTCGATGCCGCTGACGCGCGCGCCTATCGGGCATTGCTGGCGGGTTGTGACGTGCGTCTGGTTGGGCTGTTCGCCCCGCTGGAGGTCCTTGAAGAGCGGGAGCGCGCGCGGGGCGACCGCGCGATCGGCCTGGCACGCTGGCAGTACGGCCGCGTGCATCGCAACATGGACTACGATCTGGAACTGGATACGGCCGGCATGACGCCCGTGCAGGTCGCGCAGGGCATTCGCGACGCCTTCGCCTTGTGATGGCGCACGGGCTGGTTGTCCTCGCCCGATAATTCTGTTGCAATCGGCGGATCGGCCTGTATGGTGCCGCCCATGAATTCCGCAACGATCATGACGGCAGGCTTGTCGGGCGCAGTGGCGCCGGCCCTGTCGCGTGCCCGTGGTCGGGTCGCCCTTCTCCTTAGCCTTCGACTTATCTGCCCCTGAGCGTTCAGGGTCGGCTTGGTGCCGGCGCGCCCAGGGGAGATCGCGGGGGATACCCCGTATGCGAGGAGCCAACGCCGCTTCGGCGTTTGCAGGCGAACATTCCGGACCTGTCCGAGGTATTTCATGACAATCGACCATCCGTCCTTCGGCCGTATTGACGACGACCGGGTCATCATCTTCGACACGACCCTGCGCGACGGCGAACAATCCCCCGGCTTCTCGATGAATCTGGCCGAGAAGCTCCGGATGGCGGAAGCCCTGGCCGAGTTGGGCGTCGATGTCATCGAGGCCGGCTTTCCGGTAGCCTCGAAGGGCGATTTCGAGAGCGTGCATCAGATCGCCTCCACCATCCGTGGCCCGGTGATCTGCGCCCTGGCCCGCAGCGGCGGCAAGAACGACATCGCCAGCGCGGGCGAGGCCATCCGCCCGGCGGAACGCGGCCGCATTCATAATTTCATCTCCACCTCGCCGCTGCACATGAAATACAAGCTGCGGATGGAGCCGGAGACGGTGCTGGAACTGATTGTCGCCGGCAACAAGGCGGCGCGTCAGTTTACGGACGATGTCGAATGGTCGGCCGAGGACGGTTCGCGTACCGACCCCGATTTCCTGTGCCGTTGCGTCGAAGCCGCGATCAAGGCCGGGGCGACCACCATCAACATCCCCGATACCGTCGGTTATGCGACGCCGGAAGATATGGCCCGGATCTTCGCCGACCTGAAGGCGCGTGTTCCCGGCGCGGACACGGTGATCTTCTCGGCCCATAATCATAATGATCTGGGCCTGGCTGTCGCCAACACCATCGCCGCGCTGGCGGCCGGTGCGCGACAGATCGAATGCACGATCAACGGCATCGGCGAGCGCGCGGGCAATGCGGCGCTGGAAGAAATCGTGATGGCGCTGCGGACGCGCCAGGATGTGCTGCCCTACAAAACGGGCATCCAGACGCAGAACCTGCTGCGAACCTCGCGGATGCTGGCGACGATCACCGGATTCGATGTGCAGCCCAACAAGGCGATCGTCGGACGCAACGCCTTCGCGCATGAAAGCGGCATCCATCAGGATGGCGTGCTGAAGAACGCCGCCACCTACGAGATCATGACCCCGGAGAGCGTAGGCTGGACCCGGTCGTCGCTGGTGCTGGGCAAGCATTCGGGCCGTGCGGCCTTCCGCGACAAGCTGAAGGCCATGGGCTATGGCGAGATGGACGACGCGCATCTGAACGATGCCTTCGCACGCTTCAAGGACCTGGCCGACCGCAAGAAGGTCGTCTACGACGAAGACCTGGTCGCCCTGGTGGATGACGAAGCGCGCGATCACGCCCGCATCCGCTTCGTTTCCCTGGATATCGAGGCCGGCTCCCGCCGCCCGGCGCGCGCGGCCCTGACGCTGGATATCGACGGAGAGACGCGAAGCGCCGAGGCAAACGGGCAGGGGCCGGTCGATGCGGCGTTCAACGCCGTGCGGGCCATCTTCCCTCACGAAGCCAGCCTGCAACTCTATTCGGTCGGAGCGGTGACCGAAGGCAGCGACGCGCAGGCGCGCACGACCGTTCGGCTGGAAGAGAGCGGCAAGCTGGTCGATGGCCAGGGCGCGGACAGCGACACGCTGGTTTCCGCTGTCAGGGCCTATGTCCATGCCCTGAACAAATTGCTGGTCAAACGCGCCCGGACCGAGCCCGAGGCGCTGAGCGCGACCATCTGATAGCTGGTATCGCGGATTGAGCGGACAGGCGGGGCCTCTTTCGGGAGGCCCCGTTTTTTATGCCGGGTCAGTAATCGTAATAGCCCGCGGGTGGCGGC
>NZ_JBDNXE010000206.1:0-4191 GCF_047721585.1 Gluconacetobacter sp. | reverse complement strand
TGGGGTCGTTTGCGGGAGGGGGCGAAATCCTACGCTAAGGATTTAGGCCAGCGATATTCGCCGGTGAGGTTGATGTGTTCCCATCCCAGCGGTGAGACATGGGCAAGGAGATCAGGCGGGATGATGATGCCGTCCACGGCGCGTCTGTCCACGACCTCCCCGAGTTTCATGGTGTTCCAGAAGATGATGATGGCGGCGAGCAGGTTCATGCCGGCAATACGATAGTGCTGCCCTTCGCCTGAGCGGTCGCGTATCTCACCTCGACGATGGAAGCTGATGGCGCGCTTGAGGGCATGATGGGCCTCGCCCTTGTTGAGACCGATCTGAGCCTGGCGCTGGAGACCGGCGTCGAGAATCCAGTCGATCATGAACAGGGTGCGCTCGATGCGACCGATCTCCCGCAATGCGAGGGCCAGCTCATTCTGGCGCGGGTAGGAAGCGAGCTTGCGAAGAATCTGGCTGGGGGCGACGATGCCCGCTGCGATCGTTGCCGTGACGCGCAGGATGTCGGGCCAGTTGCGCTCGATGAGCGGTTCATTGATTTTGCCGCCAACCAGCGCTCGCACATTGGCGGGCGTCGCGTTGGGCGTGAAGGCATAGAGTCTTTTCTGAGAGAGATCTCGGATACGCGGTGCGAACCTGTAGCCGAGCAAGGAGCTGGCGGCGAACACATGATCGGTAAAGCCACCCGTGTCGGCAAAATGCTGGCGGACGCGGCGTCCTGCGTCATTCATGAGCAGCCCATCGAGTATATAAGGTGCCTCGCTGACCGTTGCCGGGATGACCTGGGTAGCGAAGGGTGCATATTGATCGGACACATGGCTGTATCCCTTGAGGCCTGGGACGTTGCCATATTTCGCGTTGATCAGATTCATCGCTTCGCCCTGCTCGGTAGCAAGGAAGAACTGCCCGTCGCTGGATGCGGATTTCCCTTGTCCCCAGAAGGCGGACATAGGCAGAGCGGCATGGGCTTCCACGATCATGGCGAGCGCCCGATCATAGGCGCTGCCTTCGACATGCCAGCGTGCGATCCGCAGCAATTCCCAGAAGCTGTGCGTATTGGTCGCCGCTGCCATCTTGCGTAGACCAAGATTGACGCCTTCCGCCAACAACACGTTCATCAGGCCGATCTGGTCGCGGCAAGGCACGCCAGTGCGCAGATGCGTGAAAGCCTCGGAGAATCCGGTTCGCTCATCGACTTCCAGCAACAAATCGGTGATCCTCGTGGACGGGAGCTGTTGATAGAGATCGAGTACGAGATCCTCAGTGCCTTCGGGTGTGTCAGCCTTCAGCTTGTCGATGTGCAGCTTGCCGTTCTCGATGATGCCGCCTGGGATCGTACCGGTTCGCGCCGCGCGGCCAAGCGCCTTCAGTTGTGTATCCAGTCGAGCCCTGCGCTCGGCAAGCCATTCGCCGGGTTGCAGCGGCACAGCGAACCGCGCGGTCTGCTCTATCGCCTGTGGCGGGACCAGGATCTGCTTGAGGTCGCCATAGCGGCGTGATTTTGCCAGCCATATGTCGCCGGACCGGAAAGCGTCGCGGATATGGAACAGCACCGCGATTTCCCAAAGTCGGTAGTCGCCGGCGGGCGCAGCGCGAAGATGGCGATGCCATTTGGAGTTGGGACGTAGAAAATCCATAGGAGGATCGGATTTGATCCCGCTCTGTAGCAGCGCGATAGCCGTCAGAAGAGGCTTGGCAATCGGCGCCGCCTGCATGTCGAGCAGGCGCAGCATCCTGGGCGCATAGAGGCGGAAGCGATGATAGCCGTCCAGCACACGGCTGAGCGGGTCGGCAGCGAGCACATTGGTCAACGCAGAGGCCGTGGCGACAAGGGTTCTGAACCGTTCCCAGCCTGGACCGGTGGTGATTATCCCGTCCAGGGATGCGCCATCGTCCTGCGCTCCAAGCAAAGCACCACCGATTTCAGCAAAAGATTTCAGCGTGTCCCGAACGGCCGCCTTTTCGTCGGCGATCTTGGTGCTGCAAAGGCGTTCGGAGACCCGATAGAGACGGCCTACGATGCGATCGTGGGTCTCCACGATGACATCAGCCAGAGATGACCGCCATTCCATGGTGCAGACAGCGAGGATTGCAAGCCGCCTGCCTTCGGGCAGATCGCGCATGCCGTCGGCGTAATAGCGCTCGCCCTGCCGGCGAAGGCGGGTCACACGATGCGCGGGAACGCCGTCCAGCAAATCTGCCGGAAGATCGAACTTGTGGAGATATTCCAGTCGATCCATCAGCCGATTGGCCGCCGCCGAATTTGCGCCAACTTCGAACTGTCGCAGCCATACGAAGCGGGTGATGCGACCATCCACCGTATTCTCTAACAGATGAGCCAAATTCTCGCTCAGGGCTGGTGTTATGCGATGGGCGATACGATCTTCGATCCTGCGTTCGGCCTTGACCAGTGCATCGGCACAAAGGCGCTCAATCGTTGAGAAACCGGGAAGGATTGTGCGGGTGCGGCGACACTCTGCAACGAAGCGACGGGCAAGATCCTCATTCGAGGTCGCCGCCTCGGCTTCCCGAGCGATCCAATCGCGCAAATCCCGTGCGCCCCGCCCCGAAAAGGAGCGATAGCCGTAGATCCGGCGTAGGTCCGCCAGATGCTCATGCCGGGTCTCCTCGCGCGCGGCATAGAGGAGTAGATCGTCACGGCTCAGCCCGAGCTGGGCCGCGATGAAATCCGATACCTGTGCCGGGATCAGCTCGCCAGGGGTGAGTACCCGGCCCGGGTAGCGCAGGACGCACAGTTGCAGCGCGAAGCCGAAACGGTTGTGGGCGCGCCGGCGCTGGCGGATATGCCCGAGATCCTCATCGCTAAGGGTATAGTGCCGCAGCAGATCACCTTGATCGACCGGTAAGTGAAACAGCGCCTCGCGCTGTCGATCGGTCAGGGTCACGCGACGCGGCATACATGCTCCTTATTCTTTCCAAGGTAAGGTTTGAGATAGTTTGATTGCGATGCTGGTTAAGATACACAATAGTGCAAGCTTATGTGCTCATGTTCGTCACCGCCTCAAACCAACGTTTAAGAAACATGCTGATCGGATATGCCCGCGTCTCCAAAGCCGATGGTTCCCAATCCCTCGACCTCCAGCACGACGCCCTGCGTGCTGCCGGTATCGAGCCAGGTAATATTTATGATGATCGTGCATCCGGTAGCCGCGATGATCGGCCCGGCTTAGCTGCATGCCTCAAATCCTTGCGCGACGGCGATGTGCTGGTGGTCTGGAAACTCGATCGCCTCGGGCGCTCGCTCGCCCACCTGGTCAACACCGTGAAGGATCTGTCAGACCGCAGGATCGGCCTGCGTGTGCTGACCGGAAAAGGCGCTCAGATCGACACCACGACCGCATCCGGCCGCATGGTGTTCGGTATCTTTGCCACTCTGGCCGAGTTCGAGCGGGATCTGATCCGCGAGCGCACCATGGCTGGCCTTGCCGCAGCCAGAGCGCGCGGACGAAAGGGAGGGCGAAAATTCGCCCTGACCAAAGCACAGGTGCGTCTCGCCCAGGCCGCCATGGCGCAGCGCGACACGTCTGTTTCCGATCTGTGCAAGGAACTCGGGATCGAGCGCGTCACTCTATACAGATATGTCGGACCGAAGGGCGAGCTCAGGGATTATGGGAAGCGCGTTCTCAGCTTAGCGTAGGATTTCGCCCCTTCCCGCAAACGACCCCCAGAAGTCACGGAACCCGAACCGGTCATGCCACCGCCCTGCCCATGCTGTGGTGGTCCGATGGTCGTCATCCCGATCCTTCCCCGCTGGTGCCAGCCCAGAGGACCGCCACGGACGACTGATCTGGCCGGGAGATCAGCATGATGATCGGCAGACATGACCCTATAACCCGATGCCTGCCGGAACCGTCTCGTTCCGGCGCACCGACAGGCTTACGTAAAACGCGAAAAAACGACGGAAAGCGCGCACCTGGCCCTGAAGATCCTGTCATCTTCATGTGTAGGATCAGCGGGAAACACCCTTTGTCGCGTCACGAATGTCGCCACGTGACCCCGCTCAGAGGCGCCTCAGGGCAGCGCCAGTTGCAAATTCCCCATAACTGAGTCTCGGTGTCGCGGGTTCGGTCTTCCCAGACTTTCGTACGCCTCGCGGCGCCCGAAACCCTTCAGGCAAACGGAATGTCTGCTTCCGGACAAAAGATGCAGAAAGCCGCCAGTTAATTC
>NZ_JBDNXE010000205.1:0-4255 GCF_047721585.1 Gluconacetobacter sp. | reverse complement strand
CTCCCCACCCAGCCGGCACCAACGCCCCCGCCGGCACCTGTAGCAGCAGCCCCCACGCAGGCACCATCGCCCGACACGGCCTGTCCCACCGGCCGGTTCTTCGATCAGATGACGAAAACCTGCGAGAGTCCCTGACGACCGCTTGCTCGACGGTCGAAAGTCCGATAGGTGCGCTCGGCACGCTCCGGCTACACACCCGCGCACGGCAGACAAACACCATGTCGCATCCAGCCCGTTTCCTGCGACGCGCCATTCTCGTCCTGTCGTCGGCGGCCCTCATGGGGCATCATATCGGCGCCTATGCCGCCGATACCGCGCGCCACATCCATCAATTCGGCATGAGCGGCACGATCGGCGATCGCCCCATCGCGATGGTCGCCACCCTCGAAAACGGTACCCGCGTCGTCGATATCCACTATTCCTATGCGTCGCAGGGCAGGACGATTCCGCTCACGGCCACGATCGCGCGGCAGACGGTCACGTTGTCCGCGCCCGATGGCGGCGTTTTCGACCTGCATTTCGTCTCGTCGGCCCACCCAGCCCCCGCGATCCTGGATTTCGATACCGCGACCGGATTGCAGGGAACCTGGCATCAGGGGTCCGATCGCCAGCCCGTCTCCATCCGGTTCGTCCTCAGCCGCGACCACCTGGAAGACTGCATTTTCTACCCGTCCTCGATCGTCTCGGGAAAACCGCATTTCCCCGACCAGGGCTGCGAACATACGCCGGACCGAACGCTGCTGAACGCCTGCATCACGAAACCCTACGTCTCCGACGCAACGACCGTCCGCTGTCTCGACAGCACATTGCACACCTGCCGCGCCGACCAGCGCAACATGACGATGTGCGCCCTGAACCTGACCTCCTACCTGGAGCAGGCCATCGCCCAACGCCTCGATACCGGCGGCCAGGCCCTCCTCGACGGCCACGCGTACCGACGCTGGGACAAAAAAATCGCCGCAAGCTGCAAGGCGACTTCCGACTTCAGCCCCGATGGAAGCGGCTATGCCGCCGATCAGGATCTCTGCACCGCCCGCGAACGGCTCCGCCTTCTGCAAAACGGCCTCCGCCCCTCCGCCACCCCCATCCGCCCGCATCGCGCGCCACAATGAAAGGCCGACACAGGCCAGAGGCATGGCGCACACCCTCACCGTCGCGAACGATGTCAGGAACGCCGGCGCCTTCCCCTCCCTGCACTCAGTTCTGGCGCCAGGGCAGGCCATCAGCCTTCCATCCGGCCTTGGCGCCCCGATGGCCCTCCGCATCCAGCGGCCCCTCGAATCCACCGGCCACGTTGAACACATGCGCGAACCCCGCCATCCGCGCCGCCATGGCGGCGGAATGGCTGCGCGCGCCGGAACGGCAGATGAAATGGATCTCATGCTCCGGCGTCAGCCCCGCCGCCTGAAGCTGCTCCAGGAAACGCGGGTTCGGCTGGCCGCTGAGACCCTGCCACGAAACCGGGATCACCTGCTTGCCGACCGACGACAGGTCGGGCAGGCCCACGAACATCCATTCCGCGTCGGTACGCACGTCGACCAGTTGCGCCTGCGGGCGGCTGCCCAGTTCGTCCCAGGTCCGGGTGGGGGCTACGTCCTCGATCATCTTGTGTCCCATCGCAAGAATGCACATTGTGCGCATGACGGTCGCCCGGCCCTGGCCGGGCGCATTCCGGCAGCCACAGGTTGCCACGCACGTTGCGGAGAAGGTGCTGCGTTATGGGCCAAAGTGCAAATCCCGCCCCGATCGGCTGGACGACCTCGTCCCCCGACATGACTGCCGCGATCGGCCACACGCCGCTGATCCGCCTGCGGCGCGCGTCGGAACTGACGGGCTGCGAGATCCTGGGCAAGGCGGAATTCATGAATCCCGGCGGCTCGGTCAAGGACCGCGCCGCCCTGGCCATCATCGACGACGCCGAGCGTCGGGGCGTGCTCAAGCCCGGCGGCACGGTGGTCGAGGGCACGGCGGGCAATACCGGAATCGGCCTCACGCTGGTCGCCAACGCACGCGGCTACCGCTCGGTGATCGTCATGCCGGAGACCCAGAGCCAGGAGAAGATCGACTTCCTGCGCATGATCGGCGCCGACCTGCGCCTGGTGCCGGCCAAGCCGTTCCGCGATCCGGGCAACTACGTCCACGTCTCCCGCCGCCTGGCGGAAGAAACGGGCGCGGTCTGGGCCAATCAGTTCGACAACCTCGCCAACCGCGAGGGTCACCGCACGACCACCGGCCCCGAGATCTGGACCCAGACCGAAGGGAAAATCGACGCCTTCACCTGCTCCTGCGGCACCGGCGGCACGCTGGCCGGCATCACGCTGGGGCTAGAGGATTCCGCCCGCGCTGCGGGCCGCGCCCGTCCCCGCATCGTGCTGGCCGATCCAGAAGGCTCGGCGCTCTACGGCTGGGTGAAGTCCGGCGACATGAGCATCAGCGGCGGCTCGATCACCGAGGGCATCGGCCAGTCGCGCGTCACCGGCAACCTGGAAGGCATCGCCATCGACGACGCCGAACGCATCCCGGATGCCGAGGCGCTGGACCTGATCTACGACCTGCTGATCCACGAAGGCCTGTCGATCGGCGGCTCATCGGGCATCAACGTCGCGGCGGCCATCCGCGTGGCACGCCAGATGGGCCCCGGTCACACCATCGTCACCATCCTGTGCGACGGCGGCAGCCGCTACCAGTCCAAGCTGTTCAACCCCGCCTTCCTGCGCGAGAAGAACCTCCCCGTCCCGTCCTGGCTCGCCTGAAAGGCCGTCAGCAAGGTCACCCTGCCGGCCGATCCGGCAGGGTGACCCGATCAAACAGCCTCAGCCCGGAGGCCGAAAGAGCGACGCCCTTACGACACCCCGTCGGCCGTATCCTTCCCCCCGGCGACGGCGGGCGCCCCATTCCCGCGCGCCGTATCGCCCATCAACAGCGCGACCAGAATCACGCAGACCAGCCCCGCCCCCGCCAGGATCAGGAACGCCAGCGAGACCGAGCGATCGGCCACCGTGCCGGCCAGCGAGGTCGAGAAACTGGCCCCAGCCCCCATGGCCAGCCCCAGAATCCCCATGCACATGTTGAACCGGCCGCTGACGCGCGTCAGGTCGGCGGCCACCAGCGGCATCATCACCCCGAACGACGACGAACTGACCCCGTCCAGCAACTGGATCGCGATGATCAGATAGGGGTTGGAGGTCGTCGCCAGCAGGGCGGCGCGCAGCGGCAGGGTGGCGAACGTCACCAGCATCACGGGGCGCCGACCGACCGTTTCCGCCAGCCGGCCGATGATCGGCGACAGCGCCGCGCCGACAAGCTGCGGCAGCAGGATGCAGGCCGCGATCACGATCTCGGCGATATTGCCCGCGTCCTTGGTCACCTGCCCGGCCGCCAGCGACAGGATGCCCGCCGCCGACAGATGGAAGAAGGCAACGCAGATCGCAAAGGCGAACAGCCGCCGGTCGCGCAGCAATTCCCACATCGCGCCCTTGGTGCGCGGCGGCCGCTCGCCCTCGGCCACGGCGGAGGTGTTGATCGAGGCCGCGGCTTCGACCGGCTCGATCATCATCAGCGCCAGCAACCCCGGCATCGCCAGCGCGGCACCGAGAAAGAACGTGGCCTGCGGCGAAACCCAGTACCCCACCGCCCCCATCAGGCCGGAGCCGATGGCATTGCCGATCGAGGCAAAACTGGCATTGCGGCCGAAGCGCTCGCCCAGCAGCCCCTTGCCGTCATCGGGCAGGCGCAGCACCTGCGCCGCCACCACCGCCAGCGTAATCGCGCCGATCGCGGGCGTCAGCGTACAGCTCGCCAGCCCGTGCAGCACCTCGGCCAGCGCCACCGGCAATTGCTGCGGAAAGATGGCCAGCAGCAGGCAGCAGAAGATCACGGCCAGGATCGAGAACGCCGCAACGCGATGCTTGTCGCGCAGCCGGTCGACCAGCATGCCCGCCGGAACCTGGCTGACCATGGCGGTGACCGACCCGATACTGAGCACATAGCCGATCTGCCCCTGCGTCCAGTGGGCACCGGTCAGATACACCGCGATGAACGAGCCGAAAGAAGCCTGTAGGTTTCCGACGAAGAAATTGAGCAAATCCAGCCCGCGCTGGCTGTTCCTGGGCAGTTTCACGCAGGGCCGTCCCCGTGCCGCCTCAGGGTGCGGTGAATCGCCGCACACCGTTCATCATGCAGGATCATCGCGCCATGAACCCCGACCGTCCCGAAGACGCATGCCCGTCCGGCGGGCCGGGGCCCCCCCCCCCCC
>NZ_JBDNXE010000204.1:0-4412 GCF_047721585.1 Gluconacetobacter sp. | reverse complement strand
GGCCGGGGCGTGCGGGGCGGGCCTGGATACTTTGGTTGCCGGCAGGGCGGAGAGCGCGCTGTCGTCGGTCGTGACCTGCGCGTGCGCTGAGGGGAAGGCCAGTCCGCCAAGTGCCGCGAGTGTTGCGAGCGTGGCACGGGAGCCTGCCCGGCGGTGCGGGCCGGAGCGCGAGGGGAGTGCGGGGCGGATATCAGGCATGATCGGGGCAGCCTAGACCAGATCGCACGCGGGCCGAAGAGGCGGAGTGCGACGAGGGCTTTGAAAGCGCCTCGTCGCGGAAGCGGCGGGGTTCAGGGCCGTGCCGTCAGGCTCTCGGCAACCAGTTCGCGCAGTTTGCCATGCAACTGGGCGTTGCCGGCCACGACATTGACCGAATCGCCCATGTCGTTGAGGTCGGCGCCATCGGGATCGGTGGCGTAGCCGCCGGCCTCGCGCACCAGCAGCAGGCCGGCCGCGCAGTCCCACGGTTTCAGGCCCAGTTCCCAGAAGCCTTCGTACCGGCCGGCGGCCACCCAGGCGAGATCGAGCGCCGCCGCGCCGAAGCGGCGGATGCCCGCGACCTGCGGCATCAGCGCGCCCAGCGTGCGGGCGAAGGGCAGGCGGCGCTGGGCCGGGACCTTGGCGAAGGGAATGCCGGTGGCGAACAGGGCCTCGTGCATGTCACGACGGGCCGAGACGCGGATGCGGCGCTCGTTGAGGAATGCGCCCACGCCCTTTTCGGCCCAGAAGGTCTCGTTGGCGGCGGGATTGTAGACCAGCGCCGCCGCCAGTTCGATCGTGCCGTCGGGCAGGCGGCGTTGCAGGGCGATCGAGATCGCCCAGTGCGGGATGCCGTGCAGGAAGTTGGTGGTGCCGTCCAGCGGATCGACGATCCAGCGCCACGTCCAGTTGTCGCTGCCCGAGGCGCCGCTTTCCTCCATCAGGAAGGCGTAGCCGGGGCGGGCGCGCTCCAGTTCCTCGCGGATTGCGGCTTCGGCGCGCAGGTCGGCCTGCGAGACGAAATCGCCGGGGCCCTTGATGCTGACCTGAAGCTGCTCGACCTCGTTGAAGTCACGGAGCAGGCGCCGCGCGGCCTTCTGGGCCGCGTTCTGCATCACCGTCATATGGGGAGAGAGTCGCATGGCCACGGCGATCGGTCCTGTCTGGCTGGAGCGGGTCGGGATGACGTGGACGCCACCTCATCACGCAAAGATGTTCTGTGTAACGAAAAAAACGCGGCCCCATGGGCATGCCATGGGGCTGCGCGGGGGCTTCAGCCCTTCGCGCGTTCCACGTAGCTGGCGTCTTCCGTGCGGACGACGATACGCTCGCCGGCTTCGATGAACGGGGGCACCATGGTCTTGACGCCGTTGGACAGCTTCGCCGGCTTGTAGGACGAGCTGGCGGTCTGGCCCTTCACGACCGGATCGGCCTCGACGATTTCCAGCGTCACCTGGGCGGGAAGCTGCACGCCCACCGGGTCGCCCTCGACCAGGTTGATCACCAGCGTCATGTTGTCCTGCAGGAACGGGGCCTGGTCGCCCAGGAGGTCCAGCGGGATCAGCGTCTGCTCGAACGTCTCCGGGTCCATCAGCACGACGTTGTCGCCGTCCATGTAGGAATAGGTGTATTCCTTTTCCTCGGTCATCAGACGTTCGACGGTGTCGGCGGTGCGCCAGCGTTCGTTGGTCTTGTTGCCCGTCTTGAGGTCGCGCATCTCCACCTGGATGAAGGCGCCGCCCTTGCCGGGGGTGATGATCTGCTGCTTCAGGACGGTCCAGCGACGGCCTTCGTGCTCGATGACCTGTCCGGCACGGATCAGGTTCGCCTGCTGTTTCATGGTGGGCCCTGTCTGACTATGGGTATGGAAGGCGGGCTTCTAACGCTCTCGGGCGCCGAGGGCAAGGTTGGGCGCGGATTCAGCGGCGAGTTTGTGGCGGCCGCCCGCCGGATCGCGGACCATGGGGCCGTCTTCCCCGGCTTCCAGATAGTCCGGCCCCAGCGGCACCTTGCCGTGGCCGCCCGGAATGTCGAGCGTGTAGGTGGGCCATGCGAGGCCCGTCACCCGGCCGCGCAGGCCCGCCAGCAGGCGCTGGCCCTCGGCGATCGGCACATGGAAGCGCGCGGTGCCGGGGGCGGGGTCGAGCTGGTGCAGATAATAGGGCTTTACCCTGGCCTCGACCATTGCGCGGAACAGCCCCTCCAGCGCCGCCACGCTGTCATTGACGCCGCGCAGCAGGACCGACTGGCCCAGGATGGGGATCGCCCGTGCCTGGATGCGGCGCAGGGCCGCGCGGGCGGCCGGGGTGAATTCGCTGGCATGGTTGGCGTGCATGACCACCCACATCGCGCGGTCGGTCTGCATCGCATCGGCCAGTTCGTCGGTGATGCGGGCGGGGTCGGCGACGGGCACCCGGCTGTGGATGCGGATCGTCGTGACGTGCGGCATGGCGTCGAGCGCCTGGACGATCTGGCGCAGGCGGCGGGGGGACAGCATCAGCGGGTCGCCACCGGTGAGGATCACTTCGCGGATGGCGGGGTGGTCGCGCAGCCAGTCCAGCGCGCGGGCCAGGGCGGCGTCGTCCAGCACGCCACCGTCGGGGCCGACATGTTCGCGCCGGAAGCAGAAGCGGCAATAGAGCGGGCAGACCAGCAGAGGCTTGAGCAGCGCGCGGTCGGCGTATCGGTGGACGATGCCGGGCACCGGCGACAGGGCGTCGTCGCCGATCGGGTCCGCGTGTTCATGGGGGGCGACGGCCAGTTCGGCGGCATCGGGGATGACTTGCAGGCCGATCGGGTCGTCCGGTCGTTCGATCAGCGCGGCGAAGGCGGGGGGGATGGCGGTGGCGTATTGCCGGGCCACCTCTTCCAGTGCCGGGGCGGCATCCGGAGGGACCAGCCCGGCGGCGACCAGTGCGGGGATGTCGCGCAGCGTCCGGCCCGTCGGCGGGGTGAAATCGTCCTGGGGATGGTTGACCGATCGTGTCATCGGCTGGCTCTACTCGACCGGTGTTCGTCCCGCAACAGGAGTCCTTCATGACCGACGGCGGCGGTTCTGCCCCCTTTTCCGTGCCGGAATGCGACCCCGACCGTATTGCCGGGCGGCTGCCGCTGCTGCGGCGGCGGGCGCTGGTGGCGCGCGGGGTTCGCGCCTTCTTCGACGCGCGGGGCTATCTGGAGGTCGATACGCCTTATGCGGTGCCGACGCCGGGCGAGGAAGTGCATCTGAAAGTGTTCCGCACCGAACGGCGGCATCATGACGGCACCCGCGAGGCGCTGTTCCTGCATACCAGCCCCGAATTCGCCATGAAGCGGATCGTCGCCGCGACCGGGCTGCCGGTGTTTCAGCTAGCGCGGGTCTGGCGCAACGAGGAGGGCAGCCATCTTCATGCCGCTGAATTCACCATGCTGGAATGGTACCGGCCCGGTGCGTCGCTCTCGGCGCTGATGGACGAGACCGAGGCGCTGCTGCGCGCCGTGCTGCCCCCGGTGTTCGTGCCGCCCGGCGGGTTGGCGGACTCCGTGCCCCTGCGGGTCGATGGGCCGTTCGAGCGCCTGACGATGCAGGAGGCCTTTGCCCGGCACGCGGGGGTGGATTTGTTGCCGACCGAGGGCGATGCCGGTGCGCTGGCCATGGCCGCCGGGTGTGCCCTGCGGGATGGCGAGACGTGGGAGGATCTGTTCTTCCGTCTGCTGATGGAGCGGGTGGAGCCGGCGATCGGCCGGGATCGCCCGACATTTCTGACCCACTGGCCGGCCAGTCAGGCGGCGCTGGCGCGCCGCGATCCGGATGATCCGCGCACGGCGCTGCGTTTCGAGCTTTATGCCGCCGGCATGGAACTGGCGAATGCGTTCGAGGAACTGATCGACCCGGTCGAGCAGCGCCGGCGCTTCGTGGACGACCGGACGCGGCGGGCGGCGCTGTATGGCGCCGTGCCCGAACTGGACTGGCCGATGGACGAGGCGCTGCTGGCGGCGCTGGCGCATCTGCCGCCCTGCGCGGGTATTGCGCTGGGATTCGACCGGCTGGTCATGTTGGCGGCGGGGACGACCCGCATAAATGACATTTTATGGCTGGCCTGACGCCGGGACGGGTTGAAATATTTGTAATTTCGTCCCCAATTCGTACGTCATGGCCATGATGCTACGTTAACGCCCTGATAAATTCTGTCCTGTAGATCGGTAACCCGGATCATGAAATACCTCTCGCTCCTACCGCTGGCTGCCCTGCTCGCCCTGACGGCGTGTGAGGTTCCCTCTCCCGAGCAGCGGAAGCTGCTCAACTCGATGGTTGGCCGGGGTGAGGTGGACGTGATCCGCACCTTCGGCGTGCCCACGCGTTCGTATGAGGCCCAGGGTCATAATTTCCTGGCCTATATCGACAGCGAAACCAACTACTCGCCCGGTGCGGGCGGCTGGGGCTGGGGTTGGGG
>NZ_JBDNXE010000203.1:0-4448 GCF_047721585.1 Gluconacetobacter sp. | reverse complement strand
GGGGGGCGGCTGTGCATTGTGATTGCGTGGGGCCGGCCCGCCATGGGAGAGGACGGGAAGGGCGCGGATGGTGCGCGCCTGCCGGAGGTGCATGATGGCAGACCAGGTTCCGCTTCATTTCGTGACCCTGCTGGGGAGCCTGCGCAGGGCTTCGCTCAATGCCGCCGTGGCCAAGGCGCTGCCCGCGCTGGCGCCCGAGGGGGTGAGCATCGGCGCGCTGGGCTCGGTCGGGGCGTTTCCGCTCTATGATGCCGACGTGCAGGAGCAGGGATTTCCGGCGCCCGTTCTGCTGATGGCGGAGCAGATCCGTGCGGCCGATGGGGTGATTATCGTGACGCCCGAATATAATTACTCGGTGCCCGGTGTGCTGAAGAATGCCATCGACTGGCTCTCACGCGTGACGCCGCAGCCGCTGGCGGGAAAGCCGGTGGCGATCCAGACGGCTTCGCCGGGTATGATCGGCGGGGCGCGGGCGCAGTATCATCTGCGTCAGAGCCTGGTCTTTCTCGATGCCATGGTGCTCAACCGGCCTGAGGCGATGATCGGGCAGGCCGGGCAGAAGATCGATGCCGAGGCGCAGGAACTGACCGATGGCGCGACACGCGATTTTCTGGCGCGGCAATTGGTGGCGCTGGCGGCGCTGGCACGGAAGCTGAAGGCGTAAGAGCCTGACCAGGGCGGTTGTGCCCTGGTCGGGTGTGACCGGTGGCGTGGTGGCGTGGTGGCGTCAGGCGGCGGGCAGGGTGCTGGTGGCGCCGTAGCGGACCTGTTTCTGCTTCAGCCAGCGGCGGTAGGTGACCGAGAGGGAATCCGCGCGGGTCGGGATTTCGGCGCGGGCGTCCAGCGGCAGCAGGCGGGGGCGCTGGTTTTCGAGAATGATCCGGTCCTGGAGGAAAATCTTCTGCTGGAACTGGATCAGGTCGGCCTGGGTCGAGAAATCGTCGATCAGGAACATGACCGGGTGGGCGCGGCAACGCTCGGGCTCGGTCGGCTGGACGAACAGGGCGATGACGTCGGGGCGTAGCGCGTCGTTGGGGCAGGTCTTGTACAGCAGGGTCACGAAGGGCGAGGCGACGCGGTAGATATAGCCCGTGTCCTGCCCGCCCACCGCCGACAGCGCGGCCTGCGGCTGGTGGAAACGGCAGTCGGTGGCCCAGATTTCATCGACGTCGCGCCGCCATTCGGTGTGGTAGCGCAGGACTTCTGTCTGGGGTTCGGCGCCCAGGATGTTGGTGTGGACGAAGGGGAAATGCGCCATGTCGAGGAAGTTCTCGACCACGCGCAGGCCCGAGGCGTGGACGTCGATCGAGCCGCAGCAGACCAGGCGGCGGTCGGGCTCGTCGGCTTCGGGGATCGCGAGCGGGGTAGCGGGTGGCGTGCCGAGGCTGGTCCAGAGGCAGCCATAGCGTTCGGCGACCGGCAGGGGGGTGTCGTGTCCCTGGGCGTGGACGGTTATCGCGGCGTCCGCGTCGCGCTGGATGGTCAGGTCGATGCCCAGCAGGCGGGTCGTGGCGGGGGCTGTGCCCAGTGTTTCGAGAAAGCCGACCGCGTGCCAGGAATCCAGCACGGCGCGGTCGTTCTGGTCTGCGCGATGGGTCATGGGATTCTCCTTACCGGACGTCGCGGTGATAGGGGACGCCGAGTGCCGCCGGGGCGGCCATGATGCGGCGCATGCGGTGCCAGACGACCACCGGCACGATGATGAATGCGATCGTGCCCAGATAGGGCAGCATGTTCAGGAAAGCGGGGGCGATCGGCCAGTTGCGGGCCTGCCCGACGAAGGAAAGCGCGGTGATGAGCCCGAACAGCAGGCCCGACAGGGTGGCGCCGAAGGGCCGGTAGCCGGCGAAGATGACCAGGGCCAGCGCGATCCAGCCCCGGCCCGCCACCAGCCCCTCCGACCAGACGGGGACGTAGGTGAGGGTGAGGTAGCCGCCGGCGGCTCCGGCGAGGCCGGCGCCCAGCGTGACGTACCAGAAGCGCAGGGCGGTGACCGGCAGGCCGGCGGCGTCGGCCGCCGCCGGATTTTCGCCGACCGCGCGCATCGCCAGGCCGTGGCGGGTGTGGAACATGACCCAGTGCGCCAGGGCGGGCAGCACCAGATAGATGAGGTAGATCGGCAGGTTCTGCCCGAAGAAGGCGGGGCCGATGATCGGCAGGGAGGACAGGCCGGGGACGGGCACGCGGCCGAAGGTGGCGGGCGAGGGCACGCCCGCGTAATCGTGGCCGATGCTGGCCGACAGACCGAGGCCGAGAAAGGTGATGGCCAGGCCGCACAGCACCTGATTGGCGCGGACGATGACGGTGGCGAAGGCGAAGACCATGCCGCCGGCCGCCCCCGCCATGGTCGCGGCCAGCAGGCCCAGCCACGGGTTGGGGGTGGCGACCACGGTGATGATGGCGATGACCGCGCCCAGCGACATCAGCCCCTCGACGCCGAGATTGGTGACGCCCACGCGCTCGGCCAGGACTTCGCCCAGGGCGGCCAGGGCCAGGACGCCGCCGGCGAGGACGGCGGTGGAGAGCATGCCGGTCAGGAGTGCGATCATGGCCGGGCCTCCTTGCCGACGGTAACGGGGGCGACGGTAGCGGGGCGGACCGTCACGGGTTGGTAGTGCGCCAGTTCGTCGGCGATGGCGATCATGAACAGCACCAGTCCGGTGATGGCCAGCACGGCCGAGCCGGTCAGTTGCTGGGTTTGCAGCACGATGCCGGCATTGAGGATGAAGGCCATCAGCAGGGCGGCGGGCAGCACGTTGAGGCAGGACCCGCGTGCCAGAACCGCGACGACGATGCCGAAATAGCCGAAATTGTTGGCCAGTCCGCCTTGCAGCCGGTGCACGGTGCCGGCGACTTCGAACACGCCCGCCAGGGCGGCCAGCCCGCCGGACAGCAGCATGACGCCCAGGATGCGGGCGCGCACCGGGATGCCGGCGTAGCGGGCGGCCTGTTCGTTCGCGCCGCCGATGGTGATCTGGTAGCCCCAGCGTGTGCGGGTGGTCAGCCAGGCCAGGGCGAGCACGATGACCAGCGCGATCGGGAAACCCCAATGGACCACGCCCCAGATTTCGGGAATGCGTACCGGCAGGCGGCCGGTCGAGGCCAGCGCGCCGGTGACGCGGTCGTGCCATGGGCCGACCGCCAGGTAGGTGGTGAGCAGGCCCGCGACGAAATTGAGCAGCAGGGTGGTGATGATCTCGTTGACGCCGGCATAGGCGCGGGCCAGGGCGGGGACCAGAATCCAGCCCATGCCGCAGGCGATGCCGCTGGCCGCCATCAGCGGCAGCACCAGCCACGCGGGGCCGGGCAGGAACAGGCCGATGGCCGTGGCGCCGATGGCGCCGGCGTAGAACTGGCCCTCGGCGCCGATATTCCATACGCCGATCCGCCCGGTGACGGTGACGGCCGCGCCGGTCAGCAGCAGGGGGGTGAGGAACAGGGCGAGGTCTTCCAGCCCGAAGCGCGAGCCCACGGTGGAACGGACCACCAGGTCGGCCAGCAGGCGGGGGTCGCGGCCCGACAGCGCGAGGAACAGGGTGGTGATCGCCAGCGCGGTGACGACGGCACCCGCGCGCCACGCCAGCCTGCGGGCCGGTGTGACGGTGGGTTGGCGTTGCAGCGTGCCGGCCATCAGGCTTGTCCTCCGTCCTGTGTCGGGCCGTCCGGTGTCGAGCCGCCATCTGTGGTGCCGTTATGGGCCGAGCGGCCGCCCATCAGCAGGCCGATCGTTTCCATGTCCGCCGTCGCGGCGTCGATCGTGGCCATCAGTCGGCCGTGGAACAGTACGCCGATGCGGTCGGCGACGTTCAGGAGTTCCTCCAGGTCCTCTGAGACCAGGACCACCGCGACGCCCTGGTCGCGCAGTTCGGTCAGGTAGCGCAGGACGGTGGCGATGGCGCCGATATCGAGCCCACGGCTGGGGTAGGCTGCGACCAGCACCCGGCTGGCGATGCGGATCTCGCGCCTTGCCACCAGCCTTTGCTGGTTGCCGCCGGACAGGTTGCGGATGGGGGTGGCGAGGTCGGGCACCCTGACCTCGGCGGCTTCGACAATGGTCTGGGCCAGGTGGTTGGCGGCGGTACGGTCGTAGAGGCCGTGGCGGCCGATCGGCGGCCGGTCATATTCGCGCAGCGCCATGTTGTCGGTGATGTCCAGCGCGGGGGCCAGGCCGCTGCGCAGGCGGTCTTCGGGGATGTGGCCGATGCCGGCGCGGGCGAAGGCGGCGGGGTCGGCCAGTGGGGCCGGGGTGCCGTCGAGCAGGATTTCGCCCGCCGACAGGGGCATCATGCCGGTGAGGACCTGCGTGAGTTCGCGCTGGCCGTTGCCGGCGACGCCGGCGATGCCGAGGATTTCGCCGCCATGCAGGTCGAGCGTGACGTCGCGCAGGGTTTCCACGCCGCGCGGGTCGCGGCAGGTGGCGCCGCGCAGGCTGAGGACCGGGGTGGGGG
>NZ_JBDNXE010000202.1:0-4450 GCF_047721585.1 Gluconacetobacter sp. | reverse complement strand
GCCCCACCCGCATGCCGGGGAGCGCCAGCGTCTGGTCCTGCGCCACGTCCTTTTCGCCGGGGGGGGCCACATAACCCACCACATGCGCCAGCAGCGGCCCGAACGGATAGTTCCGGGTGGTCCCGACATCGATCAGCACACCGGGGAGCGAGGGCGCGTTCAGCTCGATCCGCGCCATGTCGTCCCACGACAGGAAATCGTGCAGCATGACCGGGATAAAACGCCGCTTGTGCCGGATCTCGCGCTCGATGCGCGCCCGGTCCCTGGCCTCGATCGGCACGAGGGCGGAAAAGCGATCCAGCGTGCCTGGAATGTCGCTGGTTTCCTCGGGCAGCAGCAGGGCGCGCCAATTGACCTTGTTGGCGGCCACGGCAATCCCGAACCGGTCGACCACGCGCCCGCGTGGCGGGGCGATCAGGCGACGGCTGACGCGGTTATTCTCGGCCATCCGGGCGAAATGATCGCCTTCCAGCACCTGCAACCCGTAGAGCCGGTGCCCCAGCAGGCCGAAAGCCGCCATCTGCGCGCCCAGCACCACCAGGGCGCGCCGGGTAAAGACCCCGCGCGACGGCGTGTCGGCATCGGGCCGCGACATCAGACGCTGCAAGGTTTTGCGCCGCCCGATCATCAGCCCATTCCGATCCGGGCAAGCTGGGAAACCGCCATCAGGCCCGATCCGGATTGGCGATCGAACGCCCCATGGTACTGAACACCACGCAGAGAAGCGGAAACAGGCCCACCCCGAGCACCCATTGGAACGCGAAGGCGATCGCCGGCACCAGATGCAGCGACAGCGCGGAAATCAGCCCCCATTGCAACGCCGTCGCCCCCAGCGATACCCCGGCGAACACCAGCCACAGCAGGAGGATATGCGCCCGCGAAAAGCCGTAACGCCCCGACAGCGCCACCCCATGCACGAGCAGCACCACCAGAAGCATCACGCCCGGCGGCCCGAACCCCAGCAGATCGACCAATATGCCCAGCAGGAACACAATGGGCGACGACATCGAGGCCGGCCGGAACACCGACCAGAAGAAGACCGACGACAGCAGGATGCCCGGCAGCAGTTCGGCCTGTCCGGGCAGGCCGAATGGCGCGGACAGCAGCAGGACAGCCAGCGCCGTCAGCACCGCCGGCAGGCCGCGACGCGACAATATGTCCAGCCGCCGCCACAGGCTGGGCCGAGGCTGGATGCCTGGTTGGAACTCTGGAGCCTGGTCGGGCGTCATCCATGCACACTCTCATCCACGGCGGAGTGGGGAGGGAAAGGGGAGCGAGAGGGAATCGGCCGGGCGCCGCACCGGAATCCGCCCCGGCGCATCGGGGGGGACGACAGTGGAGCGCCCATAATCAAAGACCCGGACGATGTCGAGATGCCCCAGTGACGCGAAGGGGATGACGACCGGCTGGCCAGGACGAACATAATGGATCTGCCCGACGGGCAGGCCCGGAGGCATTGTGTCGATCTCGCCATTGGTGACGACGCGCTCTCCCTCGATAGGAGGATTGTCCTGGGGATAGTAGATAAGGCGAGGCGTACCCGAATTATCGCCGGCCATTATAGCGGCCCCGTGACTGACTTCCAGTCTGACCGGTATGCGGCTGGACGCATCGGTGATCAGCAGGACACGCACCGACCGGCTGCCGATCTCGGTCACGCGCCCCACCAGGCCGGAACCGTCGAGCACGATCTCGTCCTTATGGATTCCCGCATCGACATTGGCGGCCACCAGCACGCTGCGCGCATACAGGCCGCTGGTATCGCGAACGACCCGCCCCGTGACGAAGGAGGGCGAGGGATCGGGCATCCAGTGCAGATTGGCCTTCAGCGACGCGTTTTCATCGGCCAGCGC
Organism: Gluconacetobacter sp.; assembly: GCF_047721585.1. Classification (NCBI taxonomy): domain Bacteria; kingdom Pseudomonadati; phylum Pseudomonadota; class Alphaproteobacteria; order Acetobacterales; family Acetobacteraceae; genus Gluconacetobacter; species Gluconacetobacter sp. The sequence continues at coordinate 2,597 of NZ_JBDNXE010000202.1, read as the reverse complement.
GGCCGCGACATCGTACCAATGCCGAAGATTGGCGTTTTCCGCGCGCAGGCGCTGATTTTCGGCTTCGATTCGGCCCATGTCGCGCATGCGATCCAGCAGCGTGCGCGCCTGTTCCTGCGGCCAGACAACCAGCCCGTACGCGGGAGCCAGGATATCGGCCAGCCCCATGCGCACCCGTTCGGTCAGGCTGCGGTCCGCCTGCCCGAGCAGGATGATCCCCAGCGCCGCAACGATCAGAATCGGAAGAACCAGCCGCTCCAGCGCCTGACGCAAGGTGATGGATAGCGGAATCATGACCGACCTGCCGGGTATCGTGCGTACCCGCGCCAGTCGCAGCCCTCATTATGCCGGACGTTCATCGCCTCGGCCCCCCGCGTTTCGCCTGCCGTCAATACATGCTGGTCAGGACATTCTTCAAACGTTTCATCTCTTCCAGGGCGCGTCCAGTCCCGAGCGCCACGCAGGAGAGCGCATCCTCGCCGACCGTGACCGGCAGGCCGGTCGCCCGGCGCAGCACGTCGTCCAGGCGATAAAGCAGGGCGCCGCCACCCGTCAGGACGATTCCTTTGTCCACGATATCCGCCGACAGTTCGGGCGGCGTGTTCTCCAGCGCCGTCGTCACCGCGTCGACAATCTGGCTGACAGGCTCGGCCAGGCTTTCGGCGATCTGCGCCTGCGACACCACCACCTCGCGCGGGACGCCGTTGATCAGGTCGCGCCCCTTGACCTCGCGCCAGCCACCATGGTCGTCGGGGTCGTCGGGCGGCAGCGCCGAGCCCAGTTCGATCTTGATACGCTCGGCCGAGCTTTCGCCGATCAGCAGATTATGATTGCGCCGGATGTAGGAGATAATCGCCTCATCCATCTTGTCGCCGCCGACGCGGGCCGAACGCGCATAGACGATGCCACCCAGCGAGATCACGGCGACCTCGGTGGTGCCGCCACCGATATCGACGATCATGCTGCCCGAAGGCTCGGTCACCGGCAGGCCGGCGCCGATCGCGGCCGCCATCGGCTCCTCGATCAGGAACACCTTGCGCGCGCCGGCGCTCTCGGCACTTTCCTGGATTGCCCGGCGCTCGACGGCCGTGGAGCCGGACGGCACGCAGACGATGATCAGCGGGCTGGCGAACATCCGCCGGTTATGCACCTTGCGGATGAAATGCTTGATCATTTCCTCCGCAACCTCGAAATCGGCGATCACCCCGTCGCGCAGGGGGCGGATGGCCGTGATGTTGCCCGGCGTGCGCCCGACCATCTGCTTGGCTTCCTCGCCGACCGCCAGCACCTGCTTCTTGCCGCGCACATCGGCGATGGCAACCACCGACGGTTCGTTCAGGACAACGCCACGTCCCTTGACATAAACAAGGGTATTGGCCGTGCCGAGGTCGATGGCCATATCGGCCGATAAGAGACCCAGCAGACGAGCAAACATCCAGAACTCCCGACAAACAAGCACGACACGGCGGCACACGATCCGGAATGGCGCGCGCACGACCTGCCGAACAGCAGTCCGTCGGGACGCGCCCCAAGCGGTTGGATCAGGCCGAGGGCTTACCGGGGCTACAGAACACGGGCAAGGCCCAGTGACATTAATTCGTGCTTTTCAGGCCGTCACCCTCTTCCGACCATGAAAAAGACAGGCTCCATGCCCATATCTGCCTCAGGCCACTCTTCCCGCCAGAGGGAAACGACCGGCGAAAAAACGCGGGTCGCCTTTTTTTCGCCACCGGAACGCCCCGCCACGCACATGACCTGCATGGAAACTCATGGCATCGGAAGACATTACCCCGTAGCTGGCAAACAGCGTGGCCTCTCGACAAGGAAGACGATCATGACGATCCGCACCCAAGCCTCTCTCTTCACTCGCGCAGCCCTGCTCGGTGCCGGGCTCCTGGCGCTGGCGGGTTGCGGCAACCCATACGATCCCGGTGCACGCGCCGGAACGGGCGCGCTGATCGGCGCGGGCGGCGGTGCTGCAATCGGTGGACTGGCTGGCGGAGGAAGAGGCGCCCTGATCGGTGCCCTCGGCGGCGGCGCGGTCGGAGCCGCCACCGGAGCCGCCACCACGCCCAATCCGCCGTCCCGCCGCAGATATTAAGCCGGATTACCGATCCGCCGGCGACACTGGCTCTCTCCATCGTCCAGCGATGGGGAGAGCGCGCAATCCGGCGCATCCTTTGATATCCATGGTCCCGTACGGGACTGAAACCACGAGAATTCCATGAGCCCTCCCCGCACTTCCGCCCTTCCAACCCGTGGCCTCATCCGCAAGGCCGGCGTCCTGACACTGAGCGTCGTGGCCGTGTCGCTTGCGGCGTGCAGCAACCCATATGATCCCGGCCAACGTGCGCTCGGCGGCGGCCTGATCGGCGCCGGCGGCGGCGCGGCGATCGGCGCACTGGCGGGCGGAGGAACGGGGGCCGCGATCGGCGCACTGGCCGGTGGCGCGGTCGGCGCGGCAACCGGCGCCGCCACCACGCCGAACCGGCCACGACAATATTATTATCCGTCGCGAGGTTACGCGGCCCCTGGCTACGGACAATACGGGTCATATGGGCAGCCATCCTACCCGCCGCCGGGCTATCCGCCGCCGC
>NZ_JBDNXE010000201.1:0-4507 GCF_047721585.1 Gluconacetobacter sp. | reverse complement strand
GATCACCGGGCGGGCGCTCCCAACGGTGCCCCTACCACCCGTGGCAACCCCTTGCAGATGGACCATGAAGACGCGATGGCGACAAAACCGGAAATTCTCATCGTAGGGGGCGGCGTCGCGGGACTGGCCCTGGCCACCCGGCTGGGCGACACGCTGGGCCGTCAGGGGCTGGCCCGGATCACACTGATCGACAAGAGCTTCTCGCATGTCTGGAAGCCCATGCTGCACTGCTTCGCGGCGGGCACGGCGCAGAACGAGAACGACCGCATCAGCTTCATGGCGCAGGCCAGCAACCGCCATTTCGAATTCTGGCCCGGCGAGATCGTGGCGCTGGACCGCGCGAACAAGCGCGCCATTCTCGGCCCGTTCCGCTCCGCCGAGGGTGAAGTGGTGCTGGAAAGCCGCACGGTCGAATATGCCGCCCTGGTCCTGGCCATCGGCAGCCGCGCCAACGATTTCGGCACCCCCGGCGTGGCCGAACATTGCCTGTTCATCGACAATCTGGTCGAGGCCAACGGCTTCAACGAAAAGTTCCGCATGGAGCTTTTGCGCGCCTATGCCGTCGGCCAACCGCTCGACATCGCCATTGTCGGCGGCGGCGCCACCGGCACTCAGCTCGCCGCCGAACTGCACAAGGCGCTGGATCTGGTCGCCCTGCATTCCTTCGGCACGGCCCCGCCGCAACTGCGGATCACCCTGCTGGAAGCCGGCCCCCGCGTGCTCCCCGCCTTCCCCGAAGCCGTCTCCACAGCGGCGCAGCGCCAGCTTGAGAGCATCGGCGTCTCGGTCCGCACCTCCGCCATGGTCTCCGGCGCCGACGCCGAAGGGCTGAGCCTGAAGGACGGCACGCGCATTTCCGCCACGCTGCGCGTCTGGGCCGCGGGGGTGAAGGCACCGGACGTCACGTCGGCCTTCGACGGGCTCTCCCTCAGCCGCTCGGGCCAGATCCTGGTCCACCCCAACCTGCAATCGCAGGATGACCAGCATATCTTCGCGATGGGCGATTGTTCGTTCATCTCCGCTGACCCCCTGCCGCCCACAGCGCAGGTCGCCCGCCAGCAGGCCCATCACCTGGCCCGCCACCTGCCGGCACTGCTCCGCCACGGCATCCCGGTTCCCAACTGCGTCTTCCGCAACAAGGGCGCCATCGTGGCCCTGGGCAATTACAATGGCTGGGGCACGCTTCCGGGCGGCACCGTCTTCGGCGGCGGCTTCCTGCACGGCCTCAGTGCGCGGCTGGGCCATCTGATGCTCTACCGCCAGCACCAGGTGGAACTGTACGGCCTGTTCCGTGGCCTGATGTCCATCCTGGCCGACCGGATCGACGCGTTCGTGCGGCCGTCGGTGCGGCTGGACTGATCGCTACGCGGGCCGTGCCCGCGCCCCCCCCAGGGCCGGCCGCCCTCTGGAAACCCATTCAGGGTCTTCCGACAGGCGGGGCAGAAGCTCCGCCTGCAATACCAGCACCCTGCGCAGGATCGGCACCAGCGCCGGCCGCCCGCGCAACCTGATCCATTCGTCCAGCGCCGTGCGAAAGGCCGCGATCCCCGAGCGCGCGGCCACCCGCGCCGCCAGCGCCTGATCGGGCGAAGCCGGCAGCCGGCTGGCGAGCGCGACCGCCAGCGCATCCTCCCACCCCGCATATTTCCGCAGGCTGACCGACAGCAGCGCCGGCGTACGCTCGATCAGACAGACGAAGGCGAACGCCTCGGCACGGTTCTTCGCCATCTCCGGCACCACGGCTTCCAGCGCCGTGCGAATGATATCCGGCGGGCTGAAATCCGCCGGGCAGGATTCGACACTGGCGGTCAGCACATCGGTCATGTTCTGCGCCCACGCGGTCACGATATCGGCCTTGGTCGGAAAATACCGAAACAGCGTCCGCCGCGAAATGCCGGCACTGGCCGCGATCTCGTCAACCGTGGTGGCATCGAACCCCTGGATCGACAGCAGGCGCATCGCCCCTTCGATCAGCGCGGCATGCGTCTCGCTCCGCCGCGCCTCCCGCCGGGACGGCGCGGAGACAGAGGCTGCACCACGCAGAGAAGAAACCAGGGACCGGGACACGGGCAAGACAGGATCGCTCTCGAACAGAAATGACCGGCGAACCGGTCGGACAAACAAGCAGGAAAAAGGAAGCCAGCAGACTACCAGCAGACTATCGGCCCACAAAATCATCCCGACCGGGCAATAATAGACGCGAATGCCAAAAGCCTCCACCCTCCCGCGCCCCCTGCCCGCGCATTGCCGACAGGCCGCCGCACACGCTCCACGATGCAAAGCCGGCCGGCAAGGCTCTCCCCAACCCGATCCACCATCGCCGCACGCCACGCAGACACCCTGAATTCCTCTTTTAAATCAATACCATTTACGAAACATCTCCTTCCGGGTTGCACCAGGCCCGACCAACGGTCGATAATGCACGCGAAAGAAACAGCAGAGAGACGCATAACGCATGCCGGGATACCCGTTCCCCCACCACCTGACCGCATCCTCCTTCCAGGCCGTCAAAGGCGTGATTTTCGACATGGACGGCCTGTTGCTGGACAGCGAGACCCTGGCGATGGACGCGCTGGCCGAAGCGGGGACCGACCTCGGATATGACGTGCCGCTGGCCTTCTGCCGCGGCATGATCGGCATGCCGGCCGACACCTGCCGCCAGATGGTGCACGACACCTACGGCACCGATTTCCCGCTCGAACGCTTCTTCGCGTTGCAGGAAGAGCATCTCCGCCGCTACGTCGACAGCGACCGTCTGGTGCTGAAAAAGGGCGTCACCCCGCTGCTGGACCTGCTCGACCGGCTCAGCCTCCCCCGCGCCATCGCCACCTCGTCCAGCCGCTACCGCACCGACCACCACCTGGAACTGGTCGGCCTCCTCACCCGCTTCGACGCCATCGTCACGCGCGACGATGTCACGCGCGGCAAGCCGAACCCCGAACCCTACCTGACGGCGGCGGAGAAAATCGGCATCGCCCCCGAAGCCTGCCTGGCGCTGGAAGATTCCCACAACGGCGCCCGCGCCGCCCACGCCGCCGGCATCCCCGTCATCGTGGTCCCCGACCTCCTGGCCCCCACCGAAGACGTTCGTGAAAAAGCCCTCGCCATCGTCGACGACCTGGACCATGTCCGCCACTGGCTGGAACAGGCCCACGCCTGAACGCCCGGAAGCTGTCTGCAACATCATCCGTTCGGCGCCCCCAAAGGCCGCCCCATTCCGAAGCGCGAAGCATATATACCGGGCGCAAAACTAAACGGCATTTTCGTTCAACAGGCTGGCTTTACAAGCAGTCTCTGAACGGAAGTGCTCGCCCAAAAGCCCCCGCGCGCATCTCTACACACATTCCAAAAGATCGAAGGGCGGGCAACAAACCCCGTCCGCCCTCGACATCTCGTTTTTATCAATTACGGCAGCTTCCGCCCTCATGTCGGACGTTTAGAACTCACAGTGCTCTCGCCGCATAGAGGGCGTAAATGGTTCAAAGCATTGAGATCAAGTTTTCATAAACCAGCCATCTCGATAATCTTTTTTTTCTTGAGAAACGAAGATATTGAACGAATTTTGTTGGTCTCCAATTTAGGTCATTGCACCAAGAACTGAAAAGTGTAGTCCCCGATCTTCCACGTTGCGGGCTGTCCATAAGTCACACTGACAGAAATATGTTCAGCAATGCCTTCGGTTGGTTTCTCATTCAAAACGACTCCAGGGTCCGCCGTAAAATGGGTGCATCCGATTGATCCAGAAAGGGTTGCTGTGTCCTTCGTTCTAGGCTGAATGGTAAGTCTGCCTGCGAGGCCAGCTGTAAACTCTTGGGAACTTAACGTTTTCGTGGTCGTGTTGCCTTGAGTTATTTGTTGTAAGACCGGATAATTGCGCGTTTCGACGTTAGAAAAATCAAATGGGGAGTTCAACGAAACATTGCTGGCTGTTGCACCTATACTTTTGGCATCGCCGTTACATTGGATTAGGATCCCATGTGCATACACATTTTGAGGGACACTAATTTGCACACACATCCAGCTAACGGCGAGAAGGCCAACCTGAAAGCGAGAACGCATTGAGTTCCTGTCCATTATTTCGTGTCTGGTTTGCAAAGTATAGCACCCAGAGAGACGGACTGCCATTCGCATACAACAAAAATAACCTATCTTGGCTTCATCCAGATTCTTGATAATGTCTCAATTAAATCCACTCATGGGATAGTGTTCGAAGGCTAGGAGCGACCACAATGACACGTCGTCCCAAGTATCGATCTTGCAAATGTCAATTTTTTATCAGCCCGCCCATGAGATTACATTCTGCTCTCTTCGCATGACCGCTGGTATGATATGCAAAAATAGCGGGCTAGCAGGATCCGCCTCCAAAGCGACATCAAAACTCCCTGCCCGACGTGCGGAATCGGTCACTTATTCATATTTCGAAGACAATATGATTATCTATAAATCAGCTATGGTCATTCCATAAGTGAGTCGAATAAATGCAAAATAAGAATAAATTATAATAATT
>NZ_JBDNXE010000200.1:0-4600 GCF_047721585.1 Gluconacetobacter sp. | reverse complement strand
CCCTCATAGTCCCGCCCGCCCCCTAGCCAAGGTCGACGAAGGCGGCCAGCGCGTCCTCGAGCCCATGGGCCACCATCCCCGGCACGAGGCTGCCACGCAGGGCAGCGACGATTCCGAACAGCAATCCAAAGACGGCGATCTGGGCCGCCAGTACCGGCCCCTGATAGAGATGGGCAGCACCGAAGAGGACAGCCTGCGCCACAACGCCGATCCAGGTCGCGCCGGAGAGATACGCGATCTGACGTTGCAGGAGGCCCCGAAAGGCCAGTTCCTCGACCACCCCCGCACAGGCGGACACCACCAGCCAGACCGGCACCTCCCAGGCTTCGGAGAGGCTCAGTCGCCCGACAGCCGCCAGATCGCCCGGCCCCAGAAGACGCGTCAGCCCGAACGCGATCGCCTGCCAGAAGGCCAGAAGCAGCACGCCCAGCACCAGATCCCGCAGCAGCGTGCGCCGATCGAGCGGCCGCACGCTGACAAGCGCGCCAAGCGACAGTCCGACGCCACGCAGAGTGGCACGGACGAACTGGAACATCAGATATTGGCCGCCGATCAGAGACACGAAAATCCCGACCTGCTGCTGGGGATGCTGGCTGGGAGACGCCGCGCCCGTGCCCTGATGGCGCGTCAGGAACCCGGCAAGGGCGAGTGCGGCGACGATCGCGCACAATGCCGCGGTGCGCCCGAAGGACGCGACGGGCCGGGCCGTCATGGGAAGGGCGGTATCGGTCATGCACGTTCCTATTGCTACTGTGTAGTGTTAGCATGACGCAATGAACGGGATAAAGCAACCAAGTTGCGTTAACGGGGATACCGAACAGGCACCCCCGGATATCCGGCGTCGCCGGGGCGGGCGCAGCGCGCGCGTTCATGCGGCCGTGATGGAGGCGACGCTTTCCATGATGGAGGCGGGGGAGACCCCGAGGGTCGAGGAAGTCGCCCGCCGCGCCGGCGTGCAGAAAACGTCGATCTATCGCCGCTGGGGCACGCTCGAGTCGCTGGTCTTCGAGGCGGTGGGCGCACGCGCGCGCATGGCCCTTCCCTTGCCGGACACGGGATCGTGCCACGAGGACCTCAAGATCTATCTCGCCGCCAGCATCGCCTTTCATCGCTCCGATTTCGGCAAGCTTGTGACGCGCCTGGGCGTCCAGATTCCCGAGGATGCCCGCCGGGAATTCTGGCGCAAGCGCCTGGAGGCCGCCTCGGTTCTGTTAAGCCGGGGGCAGTCGCGTGGCGAGGTGGCGCCGGACCTGAATGTTGGTCTTGCGATCGAAATGCTGATCGCGCCATTTTATTTTCGCGCGCTGGTGTCCGGCGAAGAGATCTCGCCCTCGCTCACGGAGGCGCTGCTGAATATCGCCCTGCCAGCCTTCCTGCGCCGACCGGAATGACTGTCCGGACTGTCGTCCGGCCCTGCCGAGGCGGGTACGGGAAGGCACCCGTCCGCGCATCCCGGCACACAGCCTAATTCTCCGCCAGCACCTGCCGGCTGGCGCGCACCTTCTGCACCCGGCGCTGGTCCATCTCCAGCACCTCGAACAGCCAGCCGGAGAACGCGATCTTGTCCCCCACCGCCGGCACCCGGCGCAGCAGGGCCAGGATCAGCCCGGCCAGCGTGTGATAGCTGCCCTCGTCCGGCAGGTCGGCCAGCGCCAGCCGGTCCTTCACCTCGTCGGCGGGCATGAACCCGTCCAGGATCAGGATATCGTCCTGCGCCAGACGCTCCTTGGGCGTGCTGCCGGGCTCATGATGCTCGCCCACGATGGCCTCGAACAGGTCCGAAGCCGTCACGATGCCCTCGAACGACCCATACTCGTCCAGCACCACCGCGATCCCCAGCGGGATCGAGCGCATCCGCTCCACCATGTCGAAGGCCGAGAGCGTGTCCGGCACCACCACCGGCTTGCGCAATACCGATTCGATCGAGACCGGGCGCCCGTCCAGCATCCGGTCCAGCATGTCCTTGGCCAGAATTACGCCCACCGGATTGTCCACCCCGCCCTCGCACACCACGATGCGCGAATAGACGGTATTGCGCAGGGTGCGGCGCAGTTCTTCCTGACTGGCCCCCCGCTCGATCCAGAACAGCTCATTGCGCGGGGTCATGATCGCCCGCACCGGCCGGTCGGGCATACGCAGCAGGCGCTCGATCATGTCGCGCTCCTCCTGCTCCAGCACGCCCGACTGCGCGCCCTCGGCGATATAGGCTTTCAGTTCCTCTTCGGTCAGCGCCTCGCGCGTCGCGGCCTCCACCCCCATCAGCCGCAGCACGAGGTTCGACGACCACCCCAGCAGCCACACGGCCGGGCGCGTCACCCGCGCCAGCCCCTCCAGCAGTAGCGACAGCCGGGCGGCAATGATCTCGGGATGGCGCAGCGCGATCTGCTTGGGCACCAGTTCGCCCAGCACCAGCATCAGCGAGGTGATCGCCACCACCACGATGGTGATCGAAAGCTCTCCGGCAAAGGGGCGCAGAACCGCGAAGCGCGCCAGCCACGGCGTCAGCGCGCCCTCGATCTGCGTGCCGCCGAACGTGCCCTCCAGAATCGAGACGAGCGTAATGCCGACCTGCACGGTGGGCAGGAAGCTCTGCGGATCGTCGGCCAGACGCAAGGCCCGCTCGCTGCCCTTGACGCCGGCACGCTGCATGATGGTCAGGCGCGCCCGGCGCGCCGAAATCAGGGCCAGTTCCCCCATGGCGAAAACGCCGTTGACGAGAACGAGAAGAAGAATGACGGCAATGGACGTGATCATGATGCCGCGCACTTTAATGCGGCATCGGCAAAACCTGAATACGACAATGGCGGGGCCAGCCGGCCCCGCCATTCATTATCGCCCGAAAAGGGATACCGCGATCAGTCGGCGGCGTCGGCCGCGACAACCGGGGCGGAGGCAGGCGCATCCACCACCGTCACGCGCGGCGGCTTGGCCGGCTTCTTGGCGGCGGAGATTTCGGCCATGCGGGCATCCACATGCTGGGTAAAGACGTATTCGGCCGGGCGCTGGTTGGCCAGCGAGATTTCCGGCGCCATCGGCTTCTCGGTCTCGGGTCCGAACAGCGCGACCTTGGCGATGTGCCAGGGGCGGCGCACCGCATCCATCACCGCCGTCGATTCATAGCCGGAATGGACCATGCAGTCGGCGCATTTCTCGTAATTGCCGGTGCCGTAATCATCCCACTTGGTGTCGTCCATCAGTTCCTGGAACGTCTTGGCATAGCCTTCGCCCAGCAGGTAGCACGGGCGCTGCCAGCCGAAGACGTTGCGCAGCGGCTTGCCCCACGGCGTGCAGTGATACTGCTCGTTGCCGGCGAGGAAGTTCAGGAACAGCGGCGACTGCGTGAAGCGCCACTTCTTGCCCTTGCCCAGGCGGAAAACGTCGCGGAAAAGCTGTTTCGTCTTCTGGCGGTTCAGGAAGTGCGCCTGATCCGGCGCGCGCTCGTAGGCATAGCCCGGCGCGGTCATGATGCCGTCCACGCCCATGGCCATCACTTCGTCGAAGAAGTTGGCCAGACGCTTGGGGTCGGTGCCGTCGAACACGGTGCAGTTGATCGACAGGCGGAAGCCACGGGCCTTGGCCTTCTTGATCGCGGCCACGGCGCGCTCGTACACCCCGTCCTGGCAGACCGAGGCATCGTGCATCGCCTGGTCGCCGTCCAGATGCACGTCCCACGAGAAGAAGGGCGACGGCTCGTAATCGTCCATCTTCTTTTCGAGCAGCAGCGCATTGGTGCAGAGATAGACGTATTTCTTGCGCGCGATCAGGCCCCGGATGATCTCCGGCATTTCCTTGTGCAGCAACGGCTCGCCACCCGCGACGGCGATGACGGGCGCACCGGCCTCGGTGTCCGCGTCCAGGCATTCCTGCACGCTCATGCGCTGGTTCAGGATCGCGGCGGGATAATCGATCTTGCCGCACCCGGCACAGGCCAGGTTGCACCTGAACAGCGGCTCGAGCATCAGGACGAGCGGATAACGCTTCCGGCCCGTTACGTGCTGCTTCACGACGTAGGCGCCCACCCGGACAGCCTGCATAATAGGAACGGCCATGAACCCTCTGCTCCTGCGCCGGCATGGAGCCGGCCTCTCTCAAATCATGTGACTTGTATTATGGACACGTCCACGCAGCAGATAACAACCCGGCACGACCATAGCCGTGCATGAAAGACATAGCGAGGTTGCGGACATGCGACGCCACGATCCCGTTCCGGGGGGTATAGGACAGATCGACTCTTATACTCAATTCCCATCACATGCACTGTGACCAAATGACCACAGTGGGGAGGAAGAGTCTGTATTTGCTTCCCCCACGGGAGTAGAAACCGAACTGTAACAGACCGGGGGGCGTTACGATCGCCCCGCCCGGACACGTCGCAAGCACAGAATGGACCGGACAGGGCCGCCCCGGGCCCATGATCCGGCAAGCATAACGGACGTCATCGTCATGAACCAACCCCCGCCTCCCCCCTCCACCGGCACAGCCGGGACCGCCGGCGCCGGCCAGACGGGTGCCGAGCCTGCGGGGCAGGTACCGACGAAGGGCCGCTTTCCGCTGCTGGACCGGGTCAGCGCGCCGCGCGACCTGCGCAACCTGTCGGTGG
>NZ_JBDNXE010000199.1:0-4680 GCF_047721585.1 Gluconacetobacter sp. | reverse complement strand
GCGGGATTCTCATCCTGTTTGACGTATTTCTCATCCTGATTGTCGCACCGCAATTGCGGAAATCGGTTGCCGTGTTGGTGTTGCCGGTCATGGTCTTTGCCCTTAGTTCCGCGAGGAACAGCCCCCGCTGTTCCTCTGCCTCGCGGCGAGCAGCGGGGTAGCAACGGCAAGGGCGACCGATGGGGAGGGGTATCTCCCGGTCTGCACGGAGCGCAGCGCAGGAAGATCGGGGACACCCCATCGGGCGGCGTCAGCCTGCTGACGCGCATCCTTGCCGGCGCGAGGGCGGAGCCATTAGCCCTTTTTCTCTTTTTTCATGGTGACGGCATTTGCTTGCGCCCCTGGGGGCACGGTCATAATCTGTATTCATGGCCCGCACTCCTTCGACAAAACCTGCCACCCGCAAGTCCGCCGCATCCGCGAAAGTCGGCACGACCGTCACGAAAGACAATCTGAAAGCCCTTGGTGCGGATCGGCTGGCAGACCTTCTGGTCGATCTGTCGGAACAGGATGCCGTGCTCACCCGGAAGCTGCGCATGGCGCTGACAGCCACTCATGCGAAAGACAAACTCGGCAAGGAGATCGAAAAGAGGCTGCGAACGATCCAGCGCTCCCGTGGTTTCCTGCCCTGGGACCGGATCAAACCCCTCGCCACGGAACTCGACACCCTGCGACGCTCCATTCTCGATGATGTTGCGATGACGGATGTCGGGCAGGCCATTTCTGCGATGCGTCTTCTCGTGGAACTTGCTCCTTCCGTCTATGAGCGCTCTGATGACAGTTCTGGTTATTTGTCAGATGTGTTTCGCGAAGCAGCCTCCGACCTTGGCACCCTCTGGGGACGACACGCTGGCCGGGATCCGGCTGTCACCGTCAGGGATCTGCTCACACTTCTCGATGCAGATGGGTATGGCACATGTGACCACCTGCTCGCGTCGTGCGGCGAGGCGCTGGGTACAGCAGGCGCGACCATGCTCAGGGTCACACTCGTCACACGACTGCACGAACTCCCTGCCTCCCGAGGAAAAGATGAGTATCGTATCGACAGAGTGCGTATGCAGACCCTCGGTCATCTGAGGGATCTGGCCGATGCGACGGGTGACGTCGATGCTTATATCGAGGCGGTCGGCATGAGCGATCGCCAATCCCCCTATTTCAGCGATATTGCACGCCGCCTTCTGGACAAGGGACGCGCCCAGGAGGCACTTGAATGGCTAGATCGAGAGACAGACGAACCCTCCCGGTTTCGCAGGGAGAATGACGATCTTCGGATCGAAGCGTGCGAAATTTTGGGCGACCACGATACAGCCCAAGCCATACGTTGGAAAATCTTTCGTGAATGCCTGAGCCTGCCTCACTGGCAGGCCTATCAACGCCATCTCAGTGACTATGACGCGATTGATGCCGAAGAGCAGGCACTCGATCACATCCGTAATTTCCCGGTTAAAAGCGTGGCCCTTTCCACTCTGCTGGAGTGGCCGGCGCTCGACGGCGCCGCCCGTCTCGTGCGGGAGCATACTTCGGAACTGGACGGACGGGATTATGGGGCATTACGTCCCGCCGCAGATCGTCTGTCTGAATCTTATCCCAATGAAGCGACGCTTCTTTACCGCCTGCTGGTCGAGGCCGTACTGGATAAGGCGCTTTCCCGCTATTATTCCTATGCAGCGAAGGATCTTGCCTCCTGTCGGCTGCTTGCGCCACTGCTAACAGCGACAGACGGCATGGAAACCCACGAAGCCTTTATGATCCGCTTGAAAGCGCAGCATAAGCGCAAGCTGGGATTCTGGTCACTGATCGGTGAGCATTAAAGGCAGCAATGGGGGGCAAGCGGTATGTCGGTTATCGGTGAGGAGTGATCGAAAGCTGCCATTCGCAGTGCTCACGTTTATGACGATTAACGACCAGACCCGGCCGTTCGCTGCCGATTGGACGAACGTCCGGTCCCGCCAGAAGCTGACAATTGCGACGGCCGAAGGGGGCGTTCGCCTACGCGCACTATTGCGGACATAGCGCGACCGTTTCACCGTCCCCGGTTGCGGCTCGCCCGGCTTCTGACCCGTCCCCAGTCATCTGCCAGCAACATTCTGGACTTGTAACGGTTTTGTGCCGGTCGGGAAGTGGTTATGCCACTTTGGCTTCGAAAGCGAGGGGGCTGATACCGCCCAGATATGAATGGCGTCGACGCGGATTGTAGAAGCCGTTGATATACTGGAAGATTGCAGCCGTGGCCTGACGACGGGTTGTCCAGTTCTGTCTCCAGAGTCGTTCCGCCTTCAGGCTTTTAAAAAACGTTTCGACAGCAGCGTTGTCATAACAATTACCTTTTCCAGACATCGATGCCGTCAGTCGATGTGTTCGTAATTTTTTCTGGAAATCATGAGAGCAGTACTGGCTGCCACGATCAGAGTGAAAGACGCAACCGGGACCTGGATCACGCAGTCTTACCGCCATATCCAGAGCGCGTATAGCAAGATCTTTTTTCATCCGGTCGCTGATGGCCCACCCGATCACGCGACGACTAAACAAATCGATGACGACAGCCAGATAGAGCCAGCCTTCGGCAGTCCAGATATAACTGATATCTCCGGCCCATTTCCGGTTGGGCCCTTCCGCAATAAAATTACCGTCCAGCAGGTTGGCTACAATGCCATACTGATGATGACTGTCGGTTGTGACCTTATGACGACGAGTGCGCACGGGTCGTATCCCGTTGGCCTTCATCAATCGGCCAACGCGACGTTCTCCGACATCAAGTCCCGCCTCTCTGAGTTCCATGGTCATGCGAGGCCGTCCGTAGGAACCGTTACTCAAACCATAATGTTCACGAATATGTGCCAGTATTTTCAGATCGGTGCGCTGACGCTGACGCTGGCAGGCTGGTCGGGATGTCCATGCCCGGTATCCACGCGCCGAGACCTGCAGGATGCTGCAAAGTCTCTCGATAGACCACTCATGCCGATACTTATGGATGAATGCGAACCTCATGGCTTTTGGCTCGCGAAGAACTGGGTAGCTTCCTAAGAAACAGCAGATCCTCCCGGTTGGGGTTGCAGCACAAACCCTAGTGATTGCGCGCGTCGGTGGAGATTGGAGATGACACGCTTGCGATGGACTTCGTCATAATGTCCCGCTCCGGGATCGGCATAAACCATGCCATACTTGAGGGTATTGTAGAACAGAACTGCTATCTTCCGGGCTGTGGCAGTTACAGCCTTGGCTTTTCCGACCCGCGCCGACAAACGTCTATAAAAAGCCCCCAGCGCCGTATCGCTCCGCCCTAGTGTCGTGGCAGCTAATCTCAGAAGTGCCGCGGCGCGACTGGAGGACCGGCGGGTGCGAGATGACAGAAGCTTGCCACCGGAAATCTTGTTCCCAGGAGCGAGGCACAGCCAGGACGTGAAATGTTTTGCAGTTGGCCAAGCACGAAGGTCTGTGCCGCATTCTGCCACGAGCTTGAGGGCCAGTGAAACACCGATGCCATGGATCTGCGTGAGATCGACGCCCAGCAAGCGATACAGAATGCCTCGCACGTCGAAAGATGGAGCGCTCACCTGCTTTGTCTTGATCCGCGGCTTTGGGAGGTCTGCCGTCGGCTTCGCACTCTTGTGGCTTAGAAGCACCAGCAGGCCTTCCATGCGGCGATCACAGGCTGCGATCCGTTCCTGGTAAATGTCATAAAGCTCCAGCGCCTGCGTCAGGGCAAAAACATGCTCGTCCCGATAATTTCCAACCAGAGCTGCCGATATCACGTCTGCCGAAGAGTGGCATCTGGCGTCGCGATAGGCTGCCAGGGCATCTGGTTCGCGTTGGCCGCTGACGATCGCCCGAATGATCTGCATTCCTGTGACGCCAGTGATATCGGAGACGACATGGTGGAGTTGAAGGTTCATTTCCATCAGGGCTTTTTGCATGTGCTGGATATGTCCCGCAGCATACTCAACCAGACGCTCGCGTTGACGCAGGTAAGCGCGCAATGCGGCAATATCAGCCTGAGGGCGGAAACTCCCACGTAGCAGACCATACGAGTGCAATTGCTGGAGCCATGCAGCATCGCTCACGTCTGTCTTGCGACCGGGCACGTTCTTGGCGTAGCGCGCGTTGACAAGGATGACATCGAAACCATGCTGCTCAAGGGTTTCATAAACTGGTATCCAATAGACGCCTGTGGATTCCATGGCGACACTGGTAACTTTGCATTCCTTGAACCACTCAGCCAATCTATGCAGGTCCGAGGTAAATGTTCCAAACGAGCGGATAGGTTCTCTGGTCGTCCCAGGCGAAACTGCTGCCATGTGCATCCGGGATCCGATATCAATCGCGGCGGCTCCCTGGATATGGCGGGTGAGATCAGGGGGCATATTCGAAGGCTTTCGAGGCATGATGACATCTCCACGCAACAGAGTGCAGGAGGGTGTGGAACGTGCCCATCAATCATCTTCCTAACCGGGATCACCACAGGGCGGCGTCACCATTCTCAAGGTCGCACAGTTCCATGGACCACGTTTTTTAACGGGGACAAACCCGCCAATAAGCGAACGGCCGCTACCCTCCTGTCTGGTACGATAGCATGGCCTGTTTCTATGCCGCACAGGCGGACAAACGCCCAGGATCGTTTTTTAGAATTTCCCTCTCCTCCCGCAGCAGAAGGTTCTCACGGCGTAATCTCTCATTCTCAAG
>NZ_JBDNXE010000198.1:0-4914 GCF_047721585.1 Gluconacetobacter sp. | reverse complement strand
AGGGCGTCGAGCACGAAGCCGGCAGTGGCCGACGTGCTGACCTTCCAGCCGACGACGCGCCGGGCATACGCGCGGCATGTTCATGACAGGAGGATGGGGCGATCGCCAGTTCGCGGCAGATCGGCTCGATACCCAACTCCTCACGATGGCCGTCGATGAACGCCATCATCATTTCCCGCGGCGGTCGAACTCCGCCATCGCAAAATACGCCGATTCCTTGCGCAGGATCTCGTTGGCGCGGCGCAATTCCTTGACCTCGCGCTCAAGCGCCCTGAACCGAACCCGCTCGTCACCAGCTTGCCCAGCCGGCCCCTCTCGCCGCCTGGCCTCATCGCGGCACCAGCGGCACAAAGTCTCCGCCGGGCAACCAATCCTGGCAGCAATCGATGTCATCGCAGGCCATTCCGAGCCGTAGTCGGCGCGATGCTCACCAACCATACGGACCGCACGTTCCCGGACCTCAGGAGAAAATCTCTGGCTCATCGTGTTCATGATAGCTCCTTCTCGCAGATAGGAGCCTCCGGGAAACCCGGGACGCTTCAGACAACGCACCGGGCCATAAGCGGCGTGCATGGACGGATGTTGTCGTCAACCATGATCTGCAAGTGGACGTGCTGGCGGGCCCCTGAATGTTGCGGCGTTGATTCTGCGTAGGCGGAATCTTTTGCAGAAGAAAGCTTGGTTTATGACAGTTCAATGAAGAAGAGCCCGCTTCGTTGAGGGTTCCCTGTATGGGCGGTGTCTCTCTGGCGACCGATCCGGATCGATAGATCGACGCTGGTCGTTCCGCGGATGTCGGAGCGGTGGCGGCAGCATGGTACCAGGGGACTCAAGTGAAGAAATATCTTCTTTTTTCGGCATGTGTCATATGTTGTTACGGCACGGCCGCCGACGCGGCGGGCAAGAATCAGAAGACTGATTCCAATGACGGCACGGCGCATTGGACGCCGGGCGGGAACAGTACATCCGCTGCTGCCGCGAAGGATAGGAAATCTTCCAGATCGGTCGAGAAATCGAAAGACGAGAAACTGGATGTTCTGGGATACCGGACCATGGCGGGGGGCGGTATGATGGTGAAGCATACGACGCCGAAGACCGTCAGTACGCTGACCCATGACTATATCGATATGCAGTCGCCGACCTCGACGATCGAGTCCCTTATCCAGATGGTGCCTGGTGTCGTCTCCGCCAGTGAAGGTCCGCTGACGACCTCGTTCTCGACGCTTCATATCCGGGGCATGGCCCAGGCGGAAATCGGCGTGACGCTGGAGGGAATGCCGGCCGCGAATCCCTTTACCTACAGCACATATACCCCGTCACTGGTGGATAGCGAGAATATCAGCCAGATCAATGTGATGCAGGGATCGGTGGATATCAATTCGCCTACCTACAATGCGACTGGCGCCGAGATTTCCGCTTCGATCCGCAGGCCCTCCGACAAGCAGAATTTCTATGTTGCCGCGTCCGGTGGCTCTTATGGTACCAATAAGGATTTTATTCGCTACGATACCGGTGAGATCGGGCATACGGGTGTTCGTGGCTTCATTTCCGGGTCTTACGCGCGTTCTGACATGTGGCGCGGGGCGGGTGATATCAGGAAATGGCATGTGGACGCGGCACTGACGAAGAGCTGGACGGCCAACAGCAATTCCGAAATTATTTTCGGCTTTACGCAGGCCGCGCAGAATGAATGGCTGTATCCATCGCTGGCGAACTGGAAAACCTATGGGATGAATTACGGGCTGGATGACCATTATTCGCCCGGAGATACGCATTACCAGGACCTGAACGGCAAGAATACCGGATCGTATTACGGCGCGCTGAAAAACCATTTCAGTTTCGGTCATGGGCTGAGCCTCGACGCGGAAGCCTATTCGGTCGAGTTTCATGGACCTTACTATTATGGGGAGACGATCCCGGTCAAGAATGGCTATGTCGGTGCGGTTCCCTATAAATATCTCGATAATTACAATAATCTTCCTGGATATGATCCGACCAGCAGCAAGCTGACGGGAGCGGAGATTTCGGACTGGTACACCTTGTCGTCAGGTGTGAATCTGGTCGGGCACTGGCAGCATAAATTCAATACGCTGAGCGTGTCGTACTGGTATTCCTACGCCCAGGAAGCGGCGAGCGAGCGGTTCTATCCTGTCAGCAGCACCGGGCAATGGAGTTCCAAGGTGCCGCTGACGGCGAACGGCGGGGTTCCTCTGAACGAAGATAATGAAAATGCCTTGCAGCAATTGAACAGCTTTGCCGTTGACGACAAGATGTCGTTCTTCAACCATCGCCTGACGATCGATGGCGGTATCAGGATGGCGATGGCCAATCGGCAATATACCCAGGATCTTCCAGGTGTTGTCGGAAACAATTACAAGTCGATCAAGAATGTCTTCGTTCCGTCACCTCAGGTCCTGATCAATTATCAGTTCAATCCGCATCATCAGATCTATATCAACGGCACGACTGGCTATCATCTCCCGGCGGGACTGAGCTCCCAGCTTGCGACGTACAGCCGTTCTACCGGCAAGCCTGCGTCCATACCGATGTCGGATTACAAGCCGGAATATATGATCACCGAGGAAATCGGGTATCGCTATAGTGGCGCCGTGATGGCCAATGTGGCCGGGTTCCATTACAACGTTACCAACCATCAGATTTCCGCCCTGAGCTACCAGCCCGGATCGACCTCCACGATTTCGCAGTTGATCAATGCCGGTGGGCTGGAGGCCTATGGCATTCAGGCGGAAGTGGCTACGCATCCCTGGCACCATGTGAGCGTCTATGCCTCCGGCCAGTATATGCATACCCGCAATGGCAACAATATTGCCTATGCCGGCGACTATCTGGCGACCAAGGGCAAGCAGGAGGTCGGGGCGCCGAAATTCTCGGGCTCGCTGGGCCTGACCTATAACGATGGGACCTGGTTCGGGAACTTTAATTTGCAATATACGGATTCCCAGTACTCGACCCTGATGAACGACCAGAGCATTCCCCATTACATCACCGCCAATCTCGGCTTCGGGCGGCGTCTGCCGAAGATCGGGAATATCTCGCCCAAGCTGAAGATCAATCTGGTCAATATCGGGGACGCGCATTACCTGTCCTCGATGTATGGCTATACGACCAATGCGGCGGCGCAGACGGGCATCGTCACCGGGAAGAAGCTCAGCGGTTCTCAGCCGACCTATGTTATCGGCTCTCCGTTTGTCGTCATGGCGACGCTTTCGGCCACCTTCCCGTAAGGGCGGGCGGAGACAGCGAAGGGTTTTCCTGGCCTGCCGCCTGCCGGGCGGTGTGTCTGTCCGGCAACGGTTTGATGGGACAGAATGGGGCAGGTTCGGTTGAGCATGCCTGGAAATGCGCGTTGGCTCGCTGCCGGCGCGCATTTTCTTTTTGGCGCGCATGGAGCGCACGGCTGCCATGCTGTCGCCTCTTCGTGTCTGGATGATTGCTGCCTGATCATCCCGGGTGGGCGCATGTCTGCCGGAAACCGCGCGCCCCGTGAGGATGCGTCATCGTCGGAATTTTTGCGCACGAAGACTTTTACTCATGCAGGCTTTTACCCATGCAGGCAGTGAAACGCGCATAAGGGGTTCGGTGTTATTGCCATCACACGCAGACTGCTTCGTCGCCCGGTGCGGGAACTCGTGCCGCTTCATACGGGGCCGCTGCCTGGCGCCGGTCGGAAGAGAGGAACTCCAGACGTGTCATTACTGAACCCGCGCGTGTTTCGCTGGCATATATCCGGGCGCCGCGTGGCGGTGCTCGGGGTTACATTGGGGATGGCCCTGGCGAGCCTTGCCCGGCCGGCCGTTGCCGACGATGCCCCGTTCGTTGAGGCGGTGTCCTCTGTGGCGCACATGCCGGGAAAGCTGCTTTACGCCGAACTCGCGACGCCGGACCTGGACGCGGCAAAAGCCTTCTATGGCGCGTTGCTTGGGTGGACGTACCGCGATGCGACCAGCCCACGGGGGCGGGCGGTCGTGGCCCTGGTTCATGATCGGCCGGTCGCCAGTCTGATCGAACGGCCTCATCCCCCACGGCATGGGAGTCCGGCGTGGTTGCCTGTGCTCTCGGTAATCGACCCGGCCGATGCGGTGGCCAAGACGACATATTGGGGTGGCAGGGTGATCATGCCGCCTGCCGCCGTCGCCGAGAGCGGTCTTGCGCAAGGGGAGGAAACGATCCTGGCTGATCCGCAGGGCGCGCCTTTTGCCGCCTTCCATGCCCGGACGGGGGACGCGCCGGACGACGACGTGCCGCCCGCGCAGGGCGAATGGATCTGGAGCGCCCTGCTGACGCGCGACCCGTTCACGGCTGCCGGATTCTATCAGAAGGTCTTCGGCTATCAGGTGCAGGCTGCGCCGGATGCGACCAAGAACACCGCGTATCTGCTGCTGTCTCAATCCGTCACGCGGGGGACCGTCAACCCGCTGCCGGCGCGCGTGCTGCCCAACGCTCGGGGGCGCTGGGTGACCTTCGTTCAGGTGGATGGTGTTGGCGCCTCGGCCGAAGCGGTCGAGCGGCTGGGTGGAAAGGTGCTGGTCCAGCCGCATCCGGACCGCCGGAACGTGATGATCGCAATCGTGTCGGACCCCGCCGGAACGGTGTTCGGGCTTATGGAATGGCATGGGGCCGACCCGACGCCGGCAGAGCAGGCGGAGAACGCGAAATGAAGCGCGGTTTCTTTCGCGTCCGCATCATGATCGGCGCGCTTTCCCTCATCGGGCTTCTTGGCGGTTGTGCCGATTATGGTGGGTATGGCGGTGGAAATGGCGGCTATTACGACTACGGCCCCGGCTGGGGTGGTGGCTGGGGTGGTGGCTGGGGCCCCGGATATCGGGTCGGCCCCTATGTTGGCGGTCGCTGGCGTGGTGGACCACTTGGTGGTGGCGGTTTCGGCAGACGCGG
>NZ_JBDNXE010000197.1:0-4917 GCF_047721585.1 Gluconacetobacter sp. | reverse complement strand
CAGCCTTGAATCAACCGACGAGTATTCTGTCAACCTTTGTCCACGAAACCTAGTTTCATAAATCAAGCGTCCATCATGAAGATAGGCTGTAGTAAAAAACGGGTATTTTCCAATCCGTCAGGCCTGTAGACTTTTGTGAACTTTAATTCAGCGACCAGCAGGGGGGCGTACATAAAACGGGCACAGATATACGCTAAGGATTATCGGTGATTGTGATGGCTTGCCGGAGCGGGCGGAGTTTCCCTTCTGGGATGTCGGCGTCGGTCCAGAGGTAATCCCCGGTCAGGTTGATATGCTGCCACCCCAGCGGAGAGAGATGCTGGAGCAGACCAGGCGGAACGGATCGTCCTTGATGTTCGAGATGCCGCATTGCGGCTCCGAGATAGGTGGTGTTCCACAATACGATGGCGCTGGCGACGAGATTGAGCGCGCTCGCCCGATGTCCCTGGGCTTGCAGTCCGTGATCGCGGATCCGGCCGGTGCGATGGAAAAAGATGGCGCGCTTGAGGGCGTTCTGGGCCTCTCCCTTGTTCAACTCGCGGGTGGCGCGGCGGCGTTCCTCGGGGAGCTCGATCCAGTCGAGCGTGAACAGCGTACGCTCGACGCGGCCCATCTCTCGCAGGGCAAGGGCGAGACCGTTCGCGCGAGGATAAGAACCGAGCCGTTCCAGCATCAGCGACGCGCTGGTGACGCCGGTACGGATTGAGGTGGCGAGCCGGATCACGTCGTCCCAATGCTCGGAGATCAGGCGTTCGTCGATCGGCTGGGCCATCAATGGGGCGACAGTCGACCCAGGCTTCATGTCGCCGAACAGATGCAGGCGTCTGTTACCGATGTTGGGGATGCGCGGGGCGAAACGGAAACCGAGGAGATGGCATAGGGCGAACACATGATCCGAAACGCCCCCGCCATCGGTATGGTGACGCTCGATCGCAAGGTCGGCGCCATGATGGAGCAGGCCGTCGAGTACATGCGCGGCCTCGCTGGCACCGGCGGAGATGACTGTGGAATGGAACGGCGCGTAGCGATCGGAGACATGGGTGTAGAAGGAGATGGCGGGTTCGCTGCCCTTGTGCGGATTGACGGCGCCGGTTGCCTGTGCACGCCGATCGAGCGGGAAGTGCTGCCCGTCCGAGCTGGACGCGGTGCCGTTGCCGAACAACGCGGCAAGGGGCAGCCGATGCTGCGCCTCGACCAGCCTCGCCAGCGCCGCTCCGTAGCTATCCTCGCGCAGGTGCCAGGCCGAGAGCCAGCCGAGCTGACGCCGAGTTACCAACCCACAGGCCTCGGCCATGCGGGCGTGGCCGAGATTGGTCGCATCGGCAAGAACGGCGGTAAGGATCGCGCGGGGATCGTCGTGTGCCCGGCCGGTAGTCAAATGCGTGAAGCAGCCGGCAAGTCCCGTCCAGCGATCCACGTCGGCCAGCAGATCGGTGATCCGGATGGCCGGCAGGCGTGCGTAGAGGGGTGCCAGGGCGTCCTCTGCCTCGTCTGGAGTGATCGCGCGCAAAGGCGAGATGCGCAGCCGCCCCTCGGCGATCCGCACGTCTTCGAGCGTATCGGTGGACGCTTTCGCCTCTATCTCGGCGATCCGACGCGTGAGCAGCGCCTTGCGTTCCGCCAGCCAGGCCGCTGCGGTATCAGCGACGGCGATCGGCAGGGGGCCGGCCTCGCGCATCGCGGAAAAAATCGGCTTTGGAATAAGCTGGTGCTCGACGGCGCGATAGCGTCGGCTTCCCTCGACCCACATATCCCCCGCGCGCAGCCGGTCGCGCAGTTCCGCCAGGACGCAGAACGCGAAGATGCGGCGGTCGAGATCAGCACGGTCGATCCGCTTCCGCCAGCTCGTCCGGACAAAGCCGAGCGGCACGTCGGCCGGAAGCCTGTGCCGGCCGTCGGCGAGTCTGCGCAGGGTCTCGACAGCTTGGGCAAGAGGTGCGCAGGCGGGAACAGCCCCGAAAGTGAAGGCGGCGACGAACGCAGGACCGATCTGGCGCAGGATCGGTGCGTTCTCCCGGGAGAGCGCCACGGGATCGAGCGGATCAGGACGAACGAGACGACGGGCTTCCGTGACTTCCCGTGTCAGCGCGTCCCAGCCGATGACGCCCTCGATCGCCGCGTATGGATCGGCGTCGTCAGCGCGGGCGCTCAACACCGCATCGCCGATCTCGGCCAGAAGGCGGATTTTGGCGTTGATGGTCCGACGGTCGCGTTTCAATGCGGCTTCCTCGCGCCGTTCCGCCCGGCGGAACAACTGACCGAACAGACGCTCGAACATGAGCACCGCGTCGTCTGTCAGCGTCATCTGCGTCTCGATGGCTGTGGCGACCAGCACCGCGCGCCGCCGTGCCGGGTTTAACGAGGTAAGATGTTGCGCCGTGAGGCGCGCGCCTTCCTGGCACAATCGGCGAAGCCGCTCCGGGTGAATGGTGTCCACGAGGCCGGAATCCAGGTCGATCGCACGCAGGAGCGACAATCGGTCGAGGATCGCGGCGAAGGCACGCCTCCCGGGCTGGCCAGGAGGCTGACGCACCCAGGTGAGGCTGCTGATATGGCTGCCGCTATGTGGCTGGAGGAGGGCGTCGAGCCGATCGCGCTGGTCGGCGGTAAGATGCCGCGTCAGCAGCTCGCAGACATACCGCTCGGCATCGAGCAGCGCCTTGCCCACCATGCGTTCGATCTGGGTGATACCAGGCACGACGATGCATCGCCGGCGAAATTCGCCCAGCAGCATCCGTGCGAGAACGATTCCGCTGCTGGACGTCAGGGCCGCAGGCAGAAGCCAGGCCTGAAGCTCGATCTGGAGCGGCCGACAGAACTGCTGGAATCCGAATGTTCCACGCAGCGTATCGAGCTGTTCGTAGCGGGTCGGCCCACGCATGGCATAGTCGGCGAGCGCGTCCGGCTCGATCCCGAGTTGATCCCCTATGAAGGCGAGCGGGATCTGAGGGATCAGCTCCCCCGGCCGGAGCAGCCGCCCCGGGTAGCGCAGCGCGCAAAGCTGGATAGCAAAGCCCAACCGATTGTGCGCCCTTCTCCGACTGACAATGACACGCAGGTCATCGGGAGTGAGCGTCCAGTAGCGCACCAGGTCGGCCTCGTTTTCGGGCAGGGCAAGCAGCAACAGGCGCTGCGCCTCGGTCAGAACGGAACGGCGCGGCATCTGTCAGGTTCTGCCGGGAGGCGTCCAGCCAATCCGCGCCAGCGTGTCGATCAGCGTCGAGCGCGGTACACCGAAGTTGCGGCATATAGCCGCTTTGCTGGCGCCGCCTTCGAGGGCGACGGTAATCGCCGCGATCTTCTCCGCGTCGATCGCGGGCGGCCTACCGCCGCGCCGACCCCGGCGCTTGGCGGCCGCCAGCCCCGCCATGACCCGTTCGCGCGTCAAGGCGCGTTCGTATTGGGCGAGTGCGCCGAACATCGAGAACAGCAACTCGCCTTGCGCGGTTGCCGTATCCATATGTTCGGTCAAGGATCGGAAAGCGATGCCACGCTCCCGAAAATCTCCGATAATATCGAGAAGATGCGATAGAGAACGGCCCAGACGGTCGAGTTTCCAGACCACCAGCGTATCCCCTTCCTTGAGCCAGGCGAGGCACGTCTTGAGGCCAGGGCGATCGTCGCGGGCACCAGAGGCCTTGTCGGAATGAATGTGGCGTGCATCGACGCCAGCCGCGATCAGCGCATCGCGCTGGAGATCCACTGACTGGCGTTCGTCGGCTGAGGACACTCGCATATAACCGACCAGCATGTACGACAAACCTCATCAGAAGAGTTTCCGCACAGTAATGCAAAGCGACATGGTTTGTCGTGCGGTTTTTGCTACCTTGGCGGCTATCTTTTCCCGGCAAGAAAAAAATGACGGAAAACACCTGTTTCCCGTCATATACTCTCAGCAGCCAGCCTTAGCGTATATCTGTGCCCGTTCTATGTACCGACCCCTATAGGCGATCCGCCTGTGTCCACAGTCCCCGCACGCTGCGACATGACCACCAAGGGCTGCGGTGCGACAGTGTTCGATTGCCGACATTGTTGATTTTCACTGAGAACTGGGTTCTCCCGCACTTTTCGTGATGATGTTTTGATTATGTTGGCTGGAGGACACGCGCCTTGAGGAGTTCGAAGCCTGCTCTTCCGAACATGGTGCGCTTGATCATTTTCAGTCGGCTGATCTGCCCTTCAACCGGGCTGGTTGTCCATGGTGTGACGAGAGAAGCCTCAATGGCAGCAGCATCCCGCTCAAGCGCAGGAATCAAACGCGACAGCAGCGTCGTCTTCCCTTCGTCCAGAAGGAGCTGCAGATCGCCTTCCGTGCTGGTGTTACCCTTTTTACAGAGGAGTTTCTGCATTTTCCTGAGCCAGCAGAGCGTGACGGCAAGTTGCGGTTCGGCTTCCAGAAGGACAGGAACAAGCAGTCCCTCCTGTCCAGCAGACAACGGATCCTCTGCGAGGAGAAGGCGCGCAAGTTTGCGTCCCAGCGGTGGTGCGACATGCGCAGAAGAAACCGGCTTCGGGGACATCCCCTGTCGCCCCAACATCCATTTCCGAACAGTGCCATATTTTCCTGCAAAGCCCTGCTCCAGGAGTTCTCGCCATAACTGGCGAATATTCCGACATCCTTCGGCCCATCTTTTTTCCAGATGGGCTGTGTAAGGCATGAGTATGCTGCGTGTCGGAACGGTCCTTTTCCATGGTGGCGCATGGCCCCGCTGAAACCAGCGCCGCACGGTTTTTCTCTCTACCCCGACGCTTGTGGCGATAGCCTGAATACTGTGCCCCTCTGCTTTCAGGGCAAGGGCTTCATTGAACAGAATTTCACGTCGTTCCCCGGAAACTGACCTGACGATCGTTTGCGCCTCTTCTGGGGTCGTTTGCGGGAGGGGGCGAAATCCTACGCTAAGGATTTAGGCCAGCGAT
>NZ_JBDNXE010000196.1:0-4994 GCF_047721585.1 Gluconacetobacter sp. | reverse complement strand
GGGCGGGGGGCCGGGGGGGGCTATCCCTGGGGGCCCGTGGGGGGCGCGGGGTCGGGGGGGGGGGGCCCCGGGGTGTGTTGCGGCCCGGGCCCGGCCCCCCCGGCAGTCAGGTGCGGTTATACTCGGTGGGCACGGGGGCGAATCAGGTCCAGCGCGATCATGGTTTCGGCGATCTGCACCGCGTTCAGCGCCGCCCCCTTGCGCAGATTGTCGGAGACGCACCAGAAGGCCAGCCCGTTGGGCACGGTGGGGTCGATCCGCAGCCGCGACACGTAAGTCGCGTCCTCGCCGACACATTCGATCGGCGTGACGTAGCCGCCATCCTCCTGCTTGTCGTGCAGGATGACGCCCGGCGCGTCGCGCAGGACGGCGCGGGCGCGCTCCAGGTCCACCGGTTCCTCGCATTCCACCACCACGGCCTCGGAATGGCCGATGAAGACCGGCACCCGCACGCAGGTAGCGAATACAGAGATATCAGGGTCGAGGATTTTGCGGGTCTCGACCGCCATCTTCCATTCCTCTTTCGTCGCGCCGTCATCCATGAAGCGGTCGATATGGGGAATGCAGTTGAAGGCGATCTGCTTGGTGAACTGTTCCGGGCTGGCCGGGTCGCCGACGAAGCTGCCGCGCGACTGGATGAACAGCTCGTCCATGCCTTCCTTGCCCGCGCCGGCCACCGCCTGGTAGGTGGCGACGACCACGCGGCGGATGGTGAACAGGTCGTGCAGCGGCTTCAGCGCCACCACCATCTGGATGGTCGAGCAGTTGGGATTGGCGATGATGCCGCGCTTCGCCTTCTTCAGCGCGTCGGGGTTCACCTCGGGCACCACCAGCGGCACGTCGGGCTCCATGCGGAACTGCGACGTGTTGTCGATGACGATGCAGCCCGCCTTGGCCGCGCGCGGCGCATGCACGGCCGAGACCGAGGCGCCGGGCGAGAACAGGGCGATGTCCCAGCCGGTGAAGTCGAAGGTTTCCAGGTTCTGGACCTTCAGCACCTTCTTCTCGCCGAACGAGATCTCCTGCCCGGCCGAGCGGGCCGAGGCGAGGGCGGCAATCTCGGTAATCGGGAACGCGCGTTCGGCCAGCGTTTTGAGAATTTCACGCCCCACGGCTCCCGTGGCGCCTACGACCGCGACGCGGTATCCCATCGACACAATCCCTGATCTATGCCCCCGGCCTGTCCGGCGAGCGTTGAATCTCCGAAACGGAGCGTGGTGAGAGGTAGTGCCAGACCGGGTGCTATGCAAGCGAACGCCGCCGTCGGGCGCGGTTTTTCCCCGTTCCGGCCCCTGTGGGCTGGCGGGGGTCTCATGCTTGTGTTGCCTTTCGGGCGTTGCCGCGCGTTGTCATGATGGCCGCGCGGGTGCCACATGGGCGTGGTGATCCGGGGCGTGATGTCCGGCGCCATGCGTCCGCTTCCGCCATCGGTCCGCGCGGTGGCGGCCTGTCCAGGGGGATTCCCGTCATGTCGTTTTCTCGCGATATTTCGTCGCCGGCGCGCAGCAGGCACGCCATTCCGCCGTCGGGCACGAAGCCGGCACCGGCCTGCACGCTGGTCATTTTCGGCGCGCGCGGCGACCTGACCAAGCGGCTGCTGATCCCGGCACTCTATAATCTGGCGGGCAGTTCCCTGCTGGACGCGGATTTCCGCGTGCTGGGCGTGGACCGTGTGCCCGGCACCGCCGCCGACTGGCGGGATGGGCTGGCCGCCACGATGCAGGACTTCACCAAAGACCCGGACGGTGAGTTTTATACGCCGACCATCGACCAGGACGCCTGGACCTGGGTCGCCGACCGGCTGGACTACGTTCAGGCCGATTTCGCGGATCTGGGGCAGATGCGCGCGCTGGCGGAGCGGGTGAAGGGCAATGCCGTCTTCTATCTGGCGGTGCCGTCGCGCTTCTTCGGCCCGTTGGTGGAGATGCTGGGGCAGGCAGGGCTGGTGACCCAGCAGGAGGGGACCTTCCGCCGGGTGGTGATCGAGAAGCCGTTCGGCTCCGACCTCGCCACGGCGCGGGCCTTGAACCGGCAGGTGCTGGGGGTGCTGGACGAGCAGCAGGTCTATCGGATTGACCATTTCCTGGGCAAGGAGACGGTCCAGAACATCCTGGCCATGCGGTTCGGCAACCTGATCTTCGAACCGCTCTGGCGCAGCGATTATATCGACCATGTGCAGATCACGGCGGCGGAGACCATCGGGGTGGAGCAGCGCGGCGCGTTCTACGAGCCCACGGGCGCGTTGCGCGACATGGTGCCCAACCATCTGTTCCAGTTGTTCGCCATGGTGGCGATGGAGCCGCCGGCCTCGTTCTCGGCCGAGACGGTGCGCACGGCGAAGGAGCAATTGTTCGAGTCCGTCCGCCCCGTGCGGCCGGAGGATGCGGTGCGCGGCCAGTATCGGGCCGGCACCGTCGAGGGCCGGCCGGTGGTGGCCTATCGCGCCGCGCCCGGTGTCGCGCCCGACAGCGTGACGGAGACCTACGTGGCGCTGAAACTGCATGTGGATAACTGGCGCTGGTCGGGGGTGCCTTTCTATCTGCGGACGGGCAAGTCGCTGGGCGGGCGGCGGACCGAGGTGGTGGTGCAGTTCAAGAAGCCGCCGGTGGCGATCTTTCGCGGCACCGCGACCGACAGCCTGCCGCCCAACCGCATGATCCTGAACGTGCAGCCGGCTCAGGGCCTGACGATCGAGATGGCGGCCAAGCATCCCGGCCCCGCGATGGATCTGGCGGGGGTGCAGGTGAAGTTCCGCTATGAGGATGCGTTCGAACTGCAACCCAATGTGGGGTACGAGACGCTGCTGTACGATTGCCTGACCGGCGATGCCACGCTGTTCCAGCGGGCGGACAATATCGACGCGGCCTGGGCAGCGGTCGATCCGGTGCTGCAATCCTGGGGGCAGGGGGCCGAGGGGCTGGAATTCTACGATGCCGGGGCTACCGGGCCCGCGGGCGCCGATGCGCTGCTGGCGCGCTACGGGCGGGCCTGGTACCCGCTTGACGGGTCCTGAAGGCGGGCTCTGCCCGAACCCGGCAGGGGTCGCGGACCCCTGCACCCCAATAGGTCGATCGTGCTCAGTGCGTGGCGGCAGCCTGTTTCGGATGGTTGTCCGACTGGCGGAACAGGGTGTCGGCGGCTTTCTTCTGCGCGTCGCTCAAGCCGTTATACAGCGTGCGGAAGGCCATGTTCAGTGCCTGGAGGTCCTGCGCGCGCTGGGTGATCAGGTCGGCGTAGGACTGCATGTTGTCCGGCGCGCTCATGGTGGCGAGCTTGGCGCGGCGCTGCTCGATCGTGTCATGGAAACGCGCCGCGTTGTCGCGCATCACCTGCGCGAAGGCGTTCCATGCGCTTTCCTGCGCGGTGGTGATGCCCAGTTGCCGATGCAGCGTGGCGATATGGGATTCGAGTTGGTCCGGTGAAGGATCATGCGGTGTGTGGACCGGCACGGCCGAGCCCTGCGTGGCCGCAGGCGTGGCGGAGGTCGGGGCCGTGGTGTCGGCGGCCGCCAGGGCTGGCGTGGCCAGCAGGGTGAGGGCGGCGAGGAGGGAAAGCCGGCGGACAGTCATGGACGGAGGTCTCCGGAAAATCATGGGCTGAACGGAGCCGGGCCTTTCGGCCCGGGCGGGTTCAGTAAGGCGGCGCCCCGTAACCGTAGGGCGCCTGTGGATAATAAGCCGGCGGGGGCGGCGGCGGTTCCGGCTGGGGCGGATAATAGACGGCGGGCGGCGGCGCGGCCTGCGGGGCCAGCGCGCCCCCCAGGAGGGCGCCAACCGCCAGGCCGGCGATGCCGGCACCGATGGCGGCCCCGGCGCCGGGACCGCGACGGCGGCCCCGGTCATCGCCGCGCCAGCCGGGGCCGCCGCCCCGGTTCCAGCCGCCGCGCTCCGGCCCGCGACCGTGCCAGCCATTGTCGTGACGGCCACGGTCCCAATGTTGCGCGAGGGCCGGGCCGGAGGCCGCGATCGGTGTGGCTGTGGCCAGCAGGAGGCAGGCCATCAGAAATGGGCGTGTGCGGACCCGCATGACGGGACTCCTATGGGTCTGTCGCCAGTTCGGCCCTGGTGAACCGAATTCTGTTTCATGTCAGGATGATCGGTGCCGATCGTGTCAGAAACAGGGCTGAAGCGGGGTGCGGATCGGGCGTTCGGGGTCAGGCGGCGGGCGACAGGCGCTTTGCCAGGGCGGACAGGCGGTGCCGGCGCAGTTCGTTCCGGGCCTTGGCGTCGTTTTCCATGTAGTTGAGCTGGATCGTATAGCGCCGGCCGACATATTGCCGGTGGCCGTGCCAGGTGGTGGGGCCATTGGGGAAGATCAGCAGCGTGCCGTCGACGGGCGGGATCTCGGCCGCGTAATCCTCGACATCGTCCGGGCCGCGCAGCAGGCGCAGGCAACCTTCCTGCCGGGCCCAGGCCTCGCTGGCCGGGTTGAGATACAGCAGCACCGTCACGCGCTTGGCCACGGAATCGCAATGGATGCGTCCATCCTTGGCCCGCGTGCGGCCGCGCAGGGTCAGCATGGTCGGCGCGTCGGTCAGGTCCAGGGCGAATTTGCGGGCGATCGCCGCGCGCAGGACGGGGCCTTCCAGTTCCGCGACCAGGTCCCGTGCCAGGGGCGACAGGTTGAGCGAAGAGGGGGGGAACGACCCGCCGGACGACAGTTCGGGCAGGGAGGCCACCAGCGCCGCCAGGTCGTCCGGCCGGATGAAGTTCCGGACCACGGCATGGGGAAACGGCGTGCTGGAAACGGGAGCGGCTTCCAGGGCGGCATAATCGGGGCGGATCGGCGTGGTGACGGTCATGGAACCTGCATGGGATGATGAAAACCACATCCCGATTCCTAGAGCCGGAGCCGGCGAGAAAGCAAGGCGGCCGGAAACGGGGGCGGGGGGGGGGGGGGGGGCCCCCCCCCGGGGGGGGGGGCCCCCCCCCCGCGGCAGGGGGGGGGGGGCGGCGCGGGGGGGGGGAGGGTCGCCCCCCCCCCCCGCCCGGCCC
>NZ_JBDNXE010000195.1:0-5034 GCF_047721585.1 Gluconacetobacter sp. | reverse complement strand
CTCCTCGAGCCCATCGAGGATCGGTGCTCCTACACCACGCCGTGGGGCACAGCCCTGCCCTGTCTCCATACAAGGCTGACGGTGCCGCACATCATGGCCTCTCGATATGGCCGATCTGCCCGAAGACCGGCTTCGCCTCGCCCGGCTATGGCGCAACGGCGTCCCGCAACTTTCTTCCCCTGCCGGCTGCGCCGTCATTCCTCGCGCATCAACAAAGTTCCGTGCCGCCGTCCTCCGCGTTGCTCTGGCCCCTGCGGGGTGCGCCGCCGGTCGCCTCCGGGCTGACGATGGCCATCGAGGCCACGGTGGTCGCGGCCCGATACAAGCCAGGAGACAGGACAATGATCATCGGTTCATTCAAAAAGGTCGGCGAGGGGTACGAAGGCGAAATCGTCACCCTGACACAGAAAATCCGGGGTATCCGCTTTGTGCCCGAAGCCAACCGGGTCAGCGACAATGTTCCCAACTTCCGGGTGCAGATCGGAAAACTGGAAGCCGGGGCCGCCTGGATCAAGCACACCACGGACTGGCGCGAATATCTCAGCGTGAAGCTGGACGATCCGACCCTTCCCGGTCCGATCTTCGCCAGCCTCTTCGAAGAGGAAGGTGGCGCTTACAACCTGGTCTGGAGCCGCCAGCGCCCGCGTAACGGGGACTGACCACCCCAGGCCCCTCCGGTTCGCCGGAGGGGCTTTTTTCATCGCCAGGCCGATTATGGCTTTCCGTCGGCCGGTACCGTTTCTGTCGCGACAGCGTGGCTTTCGTCCAGCAGCGCGGCGGGCCGCACGCCCAATGCCTGTGACGCATGCCATAGTGAGAGCAGTGTCACGTTCTGGCGTCCGGTCTCGATCCAGCTGATATAGGCGCGGTCCACGCCCATCTGTTCCGCCAGGGCCTCCTGGCTGAGACCGGCGGCGCGTCGCAGGCGCCTCACGTTCGCGCCGAAAAGTCCTCGGATGTCCATCCGCAGGATAGGAACGATTTGTGTATTATCGCGCTACGTATTATAATACACGGGCGGTTTCTCTCCCGCCGGAGCGATGCTCCGCAGGTATCACGTGATGCCGGAAAAACCGGCCTTTCACGCCCATGCGGCCTGAATCCTTCATCTCCATCTAAATGATCCCGATCAGGCCGGATATTTGCGGGATCACCTCCCTGAGTCTTCGGGACTACCCGTTCCGGTTCCGCACCGGATACTGGGTCGAATCCATGACATATCGGGGGAGGGGGACGTGCCGACAATCCGGCCGTGGGATGCCGCACCCCTTCGTCGCGCCTACGCCGGGCTCGACACTGCCGGTCTCGCCCAGGAATGGCTGCGACACAATCCGGCCTACCGGCGCGATCATGCAGCAATCATGACGACGGACAAGACTGACGCCGAAACATGGCGCGCTTTTGCCCGTCGCTGGGGGTTGCGTTTTCCCTGTCGACCCTGATCTCCCCGCCTGGCTCGCCCCCGCGTTCTGGGATCCGGACATCGCGCCGGAGGTCGCTGTGCGTGGCGACGGAGGTGACATTCTGTCCCGTCTCACGCCGTACGCGCGGGCACGACACGACGGTCCCGATGGTATCCATCTTGTGCTGGACAGCGCAGCGGGTCCGCTGCGCATCGTCATTGTTGTCGATCGGCAGTCCGACGAACCAGGAACCTGGTTCATCATCGATGACAGGCACCTCACGACCCGTCTGGCCTGCGTTGCGCGCTTCGGCCGTCTGCTTGCCGGTCAGACGCCCGGTCCTCTTCCCCCCACCTTGCGTCTGAGCCTCCAGCAGAAACTGCGCCAGATCCGCATGCTCTGCATCATGGAAGGTCGGCGTACGGGGGTGACAGTGCGCCGGATCGCGGCGGGCATCTACGGTGAGCGTATCCTGCACCTGTCCCGCAATGAATGGCGTGCCAGTTCATGGCAGCGGGCCTTTTACCGTGATCTTGATGGCACCGGTTTCTATCTGAACGGCGGCCATATCGCTCTCCTTCAGGGGCTGAAGCAGGGGGGTGACATTTTGGCGGCCTGAACTTTGTCATCCCTCCCCACAACCCATTCTCCGGCAGCGTCCTCCCATGAGCCGCGACGCTCCGCACGCGGCCCGATCCAACGGGAGGAAGACCCCATGCGTGTCCAGCCGACACTGCCACCGCGCTATCTGCGCACCCCGGACGCGGCCAATTTCGTTGGCCTGTCCATCCGCACCCTCGAAAAACATCGGAGCTGTGGCACCGGTCCGCTCTACCGCCAGCTTGGCGGCCGGATCGTCTATGCCGTCGAAGACCTCTGCGCCTGGGCCGATCTGAACGTCCGGCTGTCCACGGGTGATGGAGGCGGCATTCCCATGCCGTCCGATCCCCGCGCCTATATCATCCGCCTGCAGGCGAAGGCCCGTAAGGCACAGCGGAGTGCCGGACGATGATGCCGGCCGCTGATAGCTGGCGTCAGCCCGACCGCCGCTTCGTGGTCACGGGGTCGGCAAGGCCCCGTGACATTCGTGATCTCATGGGGCGTCCGTTTTTCGCATTGGGAAAAACGCCGCGCCTTACCCCGATCGATTACCAGGCACGACATATCGCGGTCATGGTTCGGGCTGAAAATGCCGGTGGTATGGCGACCGTCTGGGACGTCGATGTTCTGATCTGGCTGACCGGGCAGATCGTCGATGCGCTGAACCACGGATTGTGGGTGTCACGCCATGTGCGCTTCACACCATGGCGTCTATTTCAGGATCTGGGCTGGGCGACGGGCGCGCATGAGTATGATCGCCTCCATGGCGCGCTCGCGCGTCTGTCGGCGACAACAGTCATAACGAACATCCGCCAGGGCACTGACTGGAGGGAAAGACCGTTCCCCTGGATCAGTGATGTCCGGATATCCCGTGAAGATGGCGTGGCCCTGACGCTGCCGGACTGGCTGATGGAAGCCGCCTGCGATCGCTCGCGCGTGCTGAGCGTTGACCCAGCCTATTTCTGCCTTCGTGGCGGTCTGGAGCGGTGGCTTTACCGCCTGGCGCGTCGGCATGCCGGACGGCAGAAGGAGGGGTGGCGCTTCGATCTGGCGGAGTTGCACGCACGCTCAGGCAGCCTGACCCGGCGTCGCGATTTCATCGCGAAAATCCGCGCCATTGTCGTCAGCCAGATCATCCCCGGTTATGCGTTTCGCGTCATTTCTGGCGGAAAACAGGGAGTTTTATGCGCTGTTCCAACGAGTCAATCCACCGAGGGTGTGGATAACGATGTGAAACATGTCGTTGGATCAACGGCGCATCATATCGTGGGAGCGACGGCGGATTTATCGTGGGATCATTGGCGAAAATCGGCGCAACGTGTTGTTTTCAAAGGCGGAATCAGCCCCGTAACTTATATAACTAATATAATAACTTATTATGTAGGGAATTTCGGTCTTTCGGTTCCCCTTCCGGCAGCCCGATCGGGACGTGCAGAAAAGGCTCGGGAAGCGGTCGCGGATCGCCTGGTCGGTGTCCCATGACCGCCCGCTCTTTCAGGCCGGACGATGCGGTCCTCACCACGGTTGAACTGACGTGGATCGAGAAGCGCATCGAACACTGGATCCGCTTCGGCCATCCCGTCGAGGATCGCATTCTCGATCGTCGGCGCAGGCTGATGAGTTTTGCGCCGGGCAGCGTGTTCGCGTTCATCCGCTGGGCCGCCAACGATTTCGGCACCGTAGTGTCCTGCATCGACATCGTGCGGGCCGTGGGCGCTCAGGAAGCCTGCCAGACCGTGCCGTTCGTGCGCCCCGGTGGGGAGAGCCTGCTGCGCCAAAGTGGCTGGCCAAAGGTGCGCCGGGTGCTGGAGTCCATCGACGGCGTAGAGGCGCTGGGGATCGATCCCACCGCTGCCTGTCCCGATCACTGGCGGCACCTGCATCACCGGCTCACGGCGGCGCAGGAGCCACGTCCTTACACGTCAGAGCGCCATCAGGCATGGCTGCGCCGGAGGGCTGTGGCATGACGTATGGTCATTCCCCCATGGGTGATATCTCACCCCGCACCCCCTTCCGCGTAATGGACCTGTTCGCGGGTGCGGCTGGTGGCTGGACGCTGGGCCTGCACCGGGCGGGCTTCGTCACCGTCGCCGCCTGCGAGATCGTGGAATGGCGGCGCGTGCTCTACGCGGAGAACAATCCCCATGTCCGCCTCTACGACGACGTCCGGACCCTCACCGCAGGGCGACTTGTTTCCGACCTCGGCTTCCTGCCAGACCTCATCACGGGCAGCCCGCCGTGCCAGGATATCAGCAGCGCCAACACCAGGGGCAAAGGGATCGACGGCGCGCGGTCGGGCCTCTACCGTGAAGCTGTCCGCCTGGTTGGAGAGTGCCGCCCTCGCTGGTTCGCTTTTGAGAACAGCGCTAACCTCAGAACTCGCGGTGCGGACCGGCTGCTCGATGCGCTGGAGGCGCTCGGCTACGCCTGCGAACCGTGCGTGGTGGGTGCTGGAGACATCGGCGCCTGCCATGTCCGCAAACGCTCCTGGCTCATCGGTTTCGACCCCCGGCAGCTTGCCGACACCGGTCTCGCAGTCGCAACAGGGCGGGATGCGGATGGAAGGGGGAGCGGGCGCGCGGGCGGCGATGAAGGCGTCGGGTCTTTACGATGTGTTCCGCACGGATCGTATGGCGACGCCACGGGCGTCGGATGCCGCGAAGGGTGGTCGGGGCGACGTGCTGGCGCAGATGACGGGGCAGGAGAACCGTCATGCGGGGATGCTGGGAACCCCGACTGCCAACCCTGCGCCACGGGGCAGCATGCTGCGTCGGTGCAGGGGGCGGATGACATCGGAGCAGGGCGATTTCAACCGTACGCCGACGATCGGGGAAGCGCTGTATTTCGAGGAGCACCAGCCTCCCTGCGGGATGCTGCCCACACCGCTCGCGCCGAATGGAGGTCGCCGGCTGAGTGCGGGGGAGATCAGGACAGGCCGTCGGGCGAACGGATCCAAGGCCCAGATCGACACGCCGAACTGAACCGCCCCGGGTTTACCGGAGAGTAAAACACTCAAAGGATGAGCCCTATG
>NZ_JBDNXE010000194.1:0-5082 GCF_047721585.1 Gluconacetobacter sp. | reverse complement strand
TACGCAGGGCGGCGAGCTTATGTAGGGCGGCGGACTGGCAGGGCGCGGGCGCGGCGCGCGCCCCCGCGCCCGGCGGGCGCCCGCCCCGCGCGGAAGGCCCTATACCGGACCGGACGGCCCGGTATAGGCGCCCGGCGGCGGCCGGTCGATCGGCGGCGCCACCATCAGCGCCTCATGGCCCGCCAGGGACGAGACATGGGCCAACCGTTCGCGCGGCAGCGCCTCCGGGCATTCGTCACGCATGAAGACGATGATCTTCTCGCGGATCTCGCACCGCAAGTCCCAGCTCACCAAGGCCGACCGCGCACTGGCGATGACCCGGATGGTCATGACATGGGCGCTGCAATCGGCCACCTGAACGTCGAACACCTTGCCGTCCCACAACGCGCTGCCATGCACGATCTCACGCAGGCGCGCGCGAATACGGTCCATGGGCGCGTGAAAATCGACATACAGAAACACCACCCCGATCAGCGCCGCCGAATTATGGGTCCAGTTCTGAAACGGATTTTCCAGGAACCATGAAATCGGCACGATATGCCGCCGCCAGTCCCACACCCGCAGCACGACATAGGTGGCGGTAATTTCCTCCACCCACGCCCAGTCGCCATTGATGATGATCAGGTCTTCCATGCGGATCGGCTGCGTCATGGCGATCTGCATGCCCGCGATCAGGTTCGTCAGCAGCGGCCGGGCCGCGAGGCCCACAACCACCGAGGCCGCGCCCGCCGAGGCAAACAGGCTCAGCCCATATTCCCGCACCGATTCGAACGTCATCAACGCCGAGCCGACCGTCAGCAGCCCCACCAGGATATCCGCCATGCGCCGCAGCACGCGCACCTGCGTCATGTGGGTACGCAGCAGAATATCGTCACGGTCGTCCGTGCCGGTAATGCGCGCCAGATAGGCATCGGAGAGAATCCGCATCGCCACGATCGCGGCATACCCCACCATCAGCACGAACAGCACCAATAGCGCATGGCCGCCCCACTGCATGGTGCGGTACGAAAAGCCCGAGGCCGGCAGCGCCGTCGCCACGAAGACGATCGCCAGCATCACCCGCGCCGGGCGCTGCATCGCCATCGTGAACAACCGGATGAACGCGCCCTTCTTCTGTCCGGGAATGCGCAGGACCAGCTTGGTCATGATCCGGCTGCATATCTCGGCCATCAGCACGGCCGCGCACAGCACCACAATCGAGGCCATGGTGCCGGGCAACCAGTCAAAGGAGATACGAATCTGGGTCAGAAGGTCGATAAAGGCGTTTTTCACGAATCCGGGTTCACTCTTTCCATGGGGGCGACACGGGCTGCCGATGGCCTGAATAGCGCCATATCAATGGGGACGAGGTGCTTCTTTAACCACGATGGGAAGCCTCACTTCAAACGTCATCCGTGGGTTGACTTTGCCCGGACGGGGCGATATTTCCCACGTCACCGACGCGATGGCGGCGTAGCTCAGCGGTAGAGCAGGGGAATCATAATCCCTTGGTCGGCGGTTCAAATCCGTCCGCCGCTACCATCGGTCGGTCTTTCCCTTTCCTGCGGTGCCTGTCTCAAAGCGCCAGTGATGAACCGCCGCACAGCATCAGCTTCGCGGCCGCCCGTGATATGCAGTATCACATTGGCCGGCACCAGAAAGCTATGCCGGGCGCCGCGCATTGGCAGGCCCGGCATGCAACCTCGTGGCCTCCCCCACTCAGGGCGAAACGCCCCCCCGAGCAACCGCGACATCCCGGGCCGTCACATGGCCCTCCCGATTCCCGAAATGGCTGATGGCATAATTCGCGATGTCGGCCAGATCCTGGTTCCGATATTCCGGCCCGAACGCCGGCATGACCATCGCGCCATGCACGGTTTGCAGCGTCCCTCCCTCGACCATGGTCCGGACCAGATTCCGCCCGTCGATCTCGCCCAGGCTACGCGCGCCCCACAGGGCGGCGAAATCGACCTGCCGTCCATGCCCGTCCGTCAGATGGCACCCGGCGCAGGCGCCGGCAAACAGCCGCTCGCCATTGCTGTGGATCGGCGCCAGTTGAGCCAGCGTCTCGGGCGAAACGACCCCGATGGTCTCGTCCGACCGCCGCGCCGGGAGGCTGCGCAGATAGGTCACCATCGCCGCGACATCCTCGGGCGTCAGAAACCGCAGGCTGTGACTGACCACATCCGCCATCGGCCCGACGGCCGTCCCCCGCCCGTCGGCATGGCCCGTGGAGAGATACGCCGCCAATTGCGTATCGCTCCACGCTCCAATGCCGCTATCGACATCCGACGAGATATTATAGGCCAGCCACCCATCAATCATGGCCCCGGCATAGGATTTCGTCATCGATAGCGCCTGGAGCATGGTCCGGGGCGTATGGCATTCGCCGCAATGACCGGCCGCTTCGACCAGATAGCGCCCCCGGTTCCAGGCGGCCGACCGTCCCGGATCGTCCGACAGCGGACCGGACGGGCGATAGAGCAGGTTCCACCCGATCATCGCCATGCGGATATTATAGGGAAACCGCACCCGGTTGGCCGGCGCCGGCGCATGGACCGGGCGCAGGCTCATCAGATAGGCGCGAATGGCACGGACATCCTCCGCCGTCATCTTCGCGTAGGACGCATAGGGCATGACGGGATAAAGATGCCGCCATCCCGGCCCCACGCCGCGCCGCACGGCCGAATCGAACTGCGCGTCGGTGTAGCGCCCGATTCCGGTCTCCGCATCGGGGGTGATGTTCGGCGCATAGAGGGTGCCGATCCCCGGCAGGTCGAACGCGCGCCCCCCGGCGAAGGGCACGCCCCCCGGCTTCGTGTGGCAGACCTCGCAATCCGCCGCCTGTTCCAGATAGGCACCACGCCGCACCAGATCGGCATCCTGCGCCTTCGCCGTGCCCGTCAGCACAATCCCGGTCAGCACCGCCGCACCGGCCACCCGACGCCCGAAGCGCATCACGAAAGCACGGCTCATGCCTGCGGCCCCGTCAGCGGCAACCGGCGATAGCGGCGGCCGGTGGCGGCGGCCATCGCATTGGCCAGAGCCGCCGCGGCCGCGGCGGTTCCCGTCTCGCCAATGCCGCCGGGATCCTCGGTGCTGTCGATCAGATGCACCTCGATGGCGGGGGATTCGTTCATCCGCAGGACCCTGTATGTGTTGAAGTTCTTCTCCCGCACCCGCCCGTTTTCCAGTGTCACCTCGTTGAACAGCGCGGCACTCAGGCCGAAGATCAGCCCGCCCTCGATCTGCGACACCACCTGATCGGGATTGACCACCCGCCCGCAATCGAGGGCCACCACGGCACGGCGCACCCGCACGGTACCCATCGTCGACATTTCGACTTCCATGACCGTGGCGAGGTACGACCCGAAGACATATTGCAGCGCCACGCCGCGCCCGACGCCCTCCGGCAGAGGCGTCCCCCATTCCGCCTTCTCGGCCGCCAGGTCCAGGACCGCCCGCGCGCGCGGTCGGTCCTCCGTCATGCGGCGGCGGAAC
Source organism: Gluconacetobacter sp. (assembly GCF_047721585.1). Taxonomy (NCBI): domain Bacteria; kingdom Pseudomonadati; phylum Pseudomonadota; class Alphaproteobacteria; order Acetobacterales; family Acetobacteraceae; genus Gluconacetobacter; species Gluconacetobacter sp. The sequence continues at coordinate 1,602 of NZ_JBDNXE010000194.1, read as the reverse complement.
GCCACCGGATCGACCTTCGCGCTGGCCGCCAGTTCGTCAATGAAGCTCTCGATGACGAAGACCCCGCGCGTGCCGCCGACCCCACGCCACCATGCCGTCACCACGCCCGGCGTCTCGCGCCGCGCGTAATCCAGGAACATGGCCGGGATGGCGTAGGGCGTCTCGACGGTGCCGACCAGCAGATCGTCATCCACGCCATTCGGCAGCAGCGCCTCGGGCGCCCAGCGGGCAACGACCGCCGGCCCCACGATGCGGTGCGACAGCCCGACCAGTTTCCCGTGGGCGTCCAGCCCGCCGACCAGATGATCGACATAGGCCGGGCGGTACCGGTCCATCGTCAGATCCTCCTCGCGACTCCAGATCACCTTGAGCGGATAAGACACCTGGCGGGCAAACTGCACCGCCTGCGTGACATATTCATGCTCCAGCCGCCGCCCGAAGCCACCACCGATATACTGGTTGTGCAGAAAGACCTTTTCCTTCGGCAGGCCCGTCACCTCGGCCGCCGAATCGCGGGCGCGCATCGGCACCTGGGTCCCGACCCAGACATCGCATCGCTCGGGTGTCACATGCACCGTGCAGTTGATCGGCTCCATCGGCGCATGCGCCAGCAGCGGCTGCTGATACACGGCCTCGACCCGCGTCGCGGCCCCCCTGATGGCCATCCTGGCATCGCCCTTGGTGTTGGCGACGATGGCCGGCCCTTGCAGCGCCTCATGCAATTGCCGATAGACCGTCCCGGTGGACACGGTGGCATTGACGCCTTCATCCCAGGTGATCGCCAGGGCCTCAAGCCCCTTGCGCGCCGCCCAGTAATGGTCGCCGACCACACAGACCGCATTGCCGATCGTCAGCACCTCCCGCACGCCCGGCACCTGCCGCGCCGCGCGGTCATCGACATGCAGCAGCACACCCCCCATCACCGGGCAGGCCGCGACGGTGCCGATCTTCATGCCCGGCTGCTGGATGTCGATGCCGAAGGTCGCCGTGCCGTTCACCTTCGCCGGCGCGTCCAGCCGATGCTGGGCATGGCCGATCAGGCGAAAGGTCGAGGGGGCGCGCAACGCAACCGGGCCGGAGGGAACCGGCAGCGCCGCCGCCTCCACCGCCAGCTCGCCATAAGTCAGGGTCCGCCCGGTGGGCACATGCCGCACCACGCCAGCCTCGCTCTGGCACGACGCCGGCTCGACCACCCACCGATCGGCGGCCGCCCGGATCAAGAGCGTCCGCGCCACCGCGCCGGCCTCGCGCAGGCTCTTCCAGGTCGCGATCGTCGAAGTCGAGCCGCCGGTGGCCTCCGTCCCCAACGCCTTGGTGACATACGCGTCATCCGCCGGCGCGGCCTCGATCTGGATCTGCTCCAGCCCCACATCCAGTTCCTCGGCGATCAGCATCGCCTCGCCGGTATAGATCCCCTGCCCCATCTCCACATTCGGCAGGATCAGGGTAATGCTGCCATCCGGCGCAATCCGCACGAAGGCATTGGGCGCGAACGGGCCGGTCTGGTCCTCCACGATCCGCGTCACCGTCGCGGGGGGCGGCCCCCGCCCGCGCCCCCCCCCCCCCCCCCCCCCCCCCCCCCCCCCCCCCCCCCCCCCCCCC
>NZ_JBDNXE010000193.1:0-5196 GCF_047721585.1 Gluconacetobacter sp. | reverse complement strand
CCGCTCCGCTCCGGTGCTCGGAAACACACGACGGGCGCGGCCCTGGCGGGCCGCTTTCACTCACCAGCCCACATTTCCAGGCAGGGTCTGCGTGGCCGCCCGAGAAAGGCTGCTCCGCTTGTCCGTCCATATTCCCATTCCGGCTGTGAAGGCTCAGGACGCGGCGTGTTCGGGCGCTGTGCGGGGCCACAGGACACGGGTGGTCTTGATATCCAGCCCGTGCCAGCGGGACATGGTCATCAGGCAGGCACCGCCGAGCACCAGCTTTTCTTCCGCCGGGAGGCGCGGCTGGGCGTAGGGCAGCCGGTAGCCGGATGCCGTGAGATAGTCCCCCAGCATCTTTACCGCCGCCACGAACCGGGCATGGACCGAGGGGCGGGAAAAGACACGATACAGGGCCGCGCCGACTTCCGGCGTGTGGCCCTGCTGGGCGGCTGCCGTCGCGTGCAGGAAGCTCTGCTCGGTGGCCGTAAGCTGCGCGGCGCCGGCCGTGCCGACCGCCAGGCCGGGCAGGCAGAGATGCGCCATGCGGCCGAAGGCGTCCTGGAAGGCGTGCGCCATGGTGGCATGCGCGGCCCGCGAGCGTGATACGGGCGGCTGGGCGGTCAGTCTGTTCGCCTGCCGGGTCGCCCATTGCGCGGACAGGCGCCGGATGATCCGGACCGTCAGTCTCTCGCCGGGGGACAGGTCGTGAAGGCGGGGCATTGCGTCAGTCATGGGACACTCCCGATCGGCCGTTGCGCTTCGTGCGTGAACATGGCCTTAACTGAGAACGCCTCTCAATTGCAATAGAAAACCCACTGTTCATCATGCCGTCATGACGTGCGAGGGTGTGTCTGGTTTCCTAAAAGCTGTGATTTTTTGAAGAGGAATCAATTCCGTCGGGATCCCGTGCCCGATGGCGTTTTTTTCTGCGGGCGGTCTCATCGGGGGTGATCACGCTTGCGTGAAACGATGACGCCCCGATTCCGTCATCCGAAATCGGGGCGTCGTTCAGTCATGGGCCGCTGCTGGAACCGTCGGGTCTCAGTTCATCGCCTGCAACAGGGCATCGGCGTCCTGCTGGTGGGCGCGCAGCAGGGCGACATTGGCCGGGTTGGGGGTGGGCGCATGCTCATCCGCCGGCGGCGGCTGGCGGATCAGGGACTCGGTCAGCCCGAACGAACTGAGCCCGAGCACGAAATCGCGGGCCGTGAAGCCGTGCGCGGACAGGATCGGCGCCAGGCCCGGTATGGCGGCGGTCTGGTCGATCGTCTGCGCCAGCGACAGGTTCTGGGCGTTCGGCGGGCTGATGTTGGCGGCCCTGATGGCGTTCAGGGTCGCCGTCATGCGCGGCAGGAAGTCGGCCGGCAGCGGATATTGCGCCGCCGTCTGCATGTCGCGCTGGAAAGCCGCGATTTCGGCGGCCGAGGGCTGGCGCGCCTGCTGGGGGGGCTGCTGCCGGGCTTGCTGGGCCATAGCCGCCGCGGGCAGGGCGGCGGCCAGCGCGGCCGCCAGGATCGTCAGTCGTTTTGTCATACCGTCTTGACCCATTCACCATGTTTCATCAGGGGTTCGCGGGCGCCATCCTGGGTGATGGCGGTCACGTCGATTTCGGCCGAGCCGATCATCCAGTCGATATGGATGAAGCTGGTATTCGCGCCTCGGGCCTCAAGCTGCTCCGGCGTCTGGCCTTCGGTTTCCACCATGCATTTCGTGTAGGCCTGGCCCAATGCGATGTGGCTGGAGGCGTTCTCGTCGAACAGCGTGTTGCGGAACAGCACGCCGCTCTGCGAAATCGGGGAGGAATGGGGCACCAGCGCGACCTCGCCCAGGCGCCGGGCGCCGTCGTCGGTGGCCAGGATGCGTTCCAGCACCGTCTGGCCCTGCGTCGCGTGGGCCTCGGTAATGCGCCCGCCCGCGAAGCGTACCGCGATGCCGTCGATCAGCGTCCCCTGATGGAACAGTGGCTTGGTGGCGCGGACGAAGCCTTCGACCCGTCGCGCGTGCGGGGTGGTGAAGACTTCCTCGGTCGGGATGTTGGGGTTGCACACGATGCCGTTGCGCGCGGGCTCCGAGCCGCCGGCCCAGGCATGGCCGTCCGCCAGGCCGACCGTGAGGTCGGTGCCGGGGCCGGTGAAGTGCAGCGCAGCGAAGCGCCGGTCGTTCAGCCAGTCCGCGCGCCGGTGCAGGGTCTCGTTATGGGCGGCCCAGGCGGCTACCGGGTCGTCGACCGTCACGCGCGACGCCTGGAAGATCGCATCCCACAGCCGCGCCAGCGCCCGCTCGGGGGGCTCGTCGGGGAAGACCTGCTCCGCCCAGGCGGGTGTGGCGCAGGCGACGATGTTCCAGTTCACGGCGAAGCTGGTGATCAGTTCCATCGCCGGGCGGCCGGCCAGCGACGCGGCCTTGCCGGCGCGGGCTACGCGGTCGGGGTCCTCCTCGCTCAGCAGCACGGGGTTGCCGCCGGTGATGGCCATGCGCGCCGCGCCCGCGCGGTAGGCATTCGCCATGCCGTCATGCAGCCAGTTCGGCGCGATGTCGAACGCATCGTCCGGCGCGTAATGGAAGCGCGCCAGGGTCACCGCGTCGTCAGTATAGAAAGGGGTGACCAGCGACGCGCCGGCCCGATAGGCATGTTCGGCGATTTTCCGCACCAGCGGCACGGCGTCCAGTGGCGCCGTGATCAGCACCTGCTGGCCCGGCGCGACGTTCAGCCCGGTCCGGACCGCGACTTCGCCCAGGCGGTCCAGAAGCCTGTCATGGGACAACCCGTCAGGGGACGATGAGGATGTCATTGAAAGCGGATATCCTGCTCACGTTGATGCGCTGACCCTAGCCTGATCGCTCCGGACCGGATAGGCAACCGCCCCGGAAGGATCGGAGGGGAACACAATTGGACGAGGATTGCGGCCGAAGCATGGATGGCTGGGTGCGTCTGTGTGAAACCCAGGCGGCGCGGACGGCGCCGCACCGCGTGGTGCTGGACGGGACGGGGTTGGTCGCTTGGCTGGCGACGGACGGCACGCCGCGCGTCTTCGTCGACCGATGTCCGCATCGTGATGCCCGGCTCTCGGCGGGATATATCGAGGAGGGGCGCCTGATCTGCCCCTTCCACCTCTGGGCCTTCGACGAATCGGGCCATTATGTCGGCCCCGATGGCGTGGCCGACCCGCAATGCGCGGTGGCGCGCTTTCCCGCCCGCGCGCGGGACGGCGCGATCTGGGTCAGGGACGTTCCCGCTCCAGCCACGTCCGGATGACCGTCAGGACGTAGGCGCGACCGGTCGGGTCCAGCGGCTGGTCCTTGGCGAATCCGTGCCATTTCTCCAGGCAGCCGCGACAGCAGGTGGCGGTGGCATGCTGGGCGACGAAGACCGGGTGGCCGCGCCACGGCGTCTGCCGGCCGTCGCGCGCCGGTCTGGCGGGGGCGAGGCGGCGGGCGATGAAATCCGCCGCGTGCTCCATGATCGTCGGCAGGCCCCTGTCTTCCAGATAGGCGCGGTCTTTCGCGTCCAGATGGAAGCGCGCGCGGAAGGTCGAGCGGGCCAGGGCCTGCCACAGCGCGTCAGGGATCGGCGGGGGCGGGGTGCCGTCGTCGGGTCCCCCGTCCCCCGGCCGGGTCATCAGGCCGGCCGCACCAGCAGGTGATGCTTGCGCCCGGAGGACAGCTTGATCGCGCCGTCCACCAGGTCCGCCGGGGTGACCATGAGCGATTCGTCCTTTACCGCCACGTCGTTGATCCGGGCGCCGCCGCCACGGATCAGGCGCCGTGCCTCGCCATTGCTGGCGGCCATGCCGCTTTCGGCGAACAGGCGGAAGGCGGGGATGCCGGCGCTCAGCAGGTCGGCCGGAATCGTCGTCGCGGGCAGGGCGGCGGGGGATTCTCCGGCCTCGAAGGTGCGGCGCGCGGTCTCGGCGGCTTCCTCGGCGGCGGCCCGGCCGTGGCACAGGGCGGTTACCTCGGTGGCGAGGATCTTCTTGGCCTCGTTGATCTCCGCACCGTCCAGCGCGGCCAGGCGGTCGCACTCGTCCAGCGGCAGGTCGGTGAACAGGCGCAGGAAGCGGCCGACATCGGCATCCTCCACATTGCGCCAGAACTGCCAGTATTCGAACACCGGCAGGCGCTCCGCCGACAGCCACACCGCGCCGCGCGCCGATTTGCCCATCTTGGCGCCCGAGGCGGTGGTGAGCAGCGGGGTCGTCAGGCCGAAGACCTGCTTCTGGTCGGTGCGGCGCACCAGGTCGATGCCCGAGACGATGTTCCCCCATTGGTCGGACCCGCCCATTTGCAGGGTCACGCCCATCGTGCGGTTCAGTTCGCGAAAATCGTAGGACTGGAGAATGGAATAATTGAACTCCAGGAAGGTCAGGCCCTGTTCGCGCTCCAGGCGCGAGCGCACCGAATCGAAGGCCAGCATGCGGTTGACCGAGAAATGCACGCCGACATCGCGTAGCAGGTCGATATAGGAGAGCCGGTCCAGCCAGTCGGCATTGTTCGCCAGCCGGGCGCCGGTATCCCCCTCGAATGTGAGGAACTGGCGCAGGCAGCCTTCGATCCCGCGCAGATTGGCGGCGATCGTCTCGCCGGTCATCAACTGGCGGGCTTCCTCGCGGAACGAGGGGTCGCCGATCCGCGCCGTGCCGCCACCCATCAGTGCGACCGGCCGGTGGCCGTGCTTCTGCATCAGGCGCAGCATCATGATCTGGATCAGGCTGCCGACATGCAGGCTGTCGGCCGTGGGGTCGAAGCCGATATAGCCGGCCACCGGGCCAGCCGTCAGGGCGGCGTCCAGGGCCTCCATGTCGGTGCACTGGAAGATGAAGCCGCGGGCCTCGGCTTCCTGGAGGAATTCGCTTTTCGGCATGGTCGGCTCACTCTGGTCTCATATGCGGCCCTGCCGGGTGAAAGGCGCCGGACAGGGGCGGCGATCCTCTAGCATGACGGCGCCGAGACATGAACCCGGAGACGGACCTGTCTGGAAATGCGGGCTGGTGGTGGTCCGGTGTCCACGGCCATCAAGGTCGCTACGCTGCGGTGCTTGGGAACGCATGGCGGGCGCGGCCCTTGTGGGCCGCTCTCGGTCACCCGCCCGGATATCCAGACAGGTTCCGGGGCCGTGGCGGGGCTGGAGCGCCCCCCGGGGGGAGCCCCGCGGGGCCGGCACACGGGGGGGGGCGGCGGCCCCGGGCCGCCCCCCCCCCGCCCAGCTGGTGG
>NZ_JBDNXE010000192.1:0-5217 GCF_047721585.1 Gluconacetobacter sp. | reverse complement strand
GTGCCACCCCCAGCCATGTCCCCACGCCATGGCCGAGGTCGAGGACAGCGGCCCCGCCGCAGCCAACGCAGCCGCCAGCAGGAAAGCCATCTTGCGCATCGGAATTCTCCCTTCCAGCAGGAATATCGTCACGTCATCATGTCGGCAGGGCAGGCGGGGTGGTAAACCCGTCCGGCATGCACGATCACGGGATCGCGGTCCGCCTTCCTGTCGGTACACAATCCATCGTTCGCCCCGATCCCGGCCATTTTGTGGCAAATCAGCCCGGCCGGGAAAACCACCAACAGGCGGGCAGCCACCATGGAATGGGGCGCATGACGAACGATCATACCACGACCCCACTCCCGGCAGACCTGTCCATCCGAATGGCACGCTGGCGCCTGGTCCGGACGGACGAACCACCGATACGGACAGCAACCTCCATTCTGCTACCGGTCCTGCGTGACGGGACGGCCGCCATGCTGAAACTCTCTCACGATCCGGACGAACAACGCGGGAACGACCTGATGGCGTGGTGGCAGGGAGCCGGCGCCGCACCGGTCCTTGCCCATGACCGGGAAGCCATTCTGCTGGAACGCGCCCGCCCAGGCCGTTCGCTGGCCGATCTGGTCGATGCGGGAGACGACATCGAGGCAACGCGCCAGATCTGCCACGTCGCCGCTCGCCTGCATGGCCATCGCGCGTCCGACCGGCCCAGGCTCCGTCTGCTGGATGACTGGTTCCGCGACCTCTCGGCCGTTGCACCCTCACGCGGCGACTGGCTGGCACGCTGTGCCGCCTCGGCGCGCGCATTGCTGGCGGATCCTCGCGACCCCATGCCGCTACATGGCGATCTCCATCATGGAAACGTGCTGGACTTCGGCGCGAAAGGCTGGCGCGCCATCGATCCCAAGGGCCTGTTCGGAGAACGCACGTTCGATTTCGCCGCGCTGTTCCTCAACCCCGACCTCGCCGGACGCCCCCGGCGCCATGCGGACCTGCCGCACATCCTCGCCCAGCGGGTCGATCTGGTGGCAAGAACAGCGTCCCTGGACCGCCTCCGGCTCATACGATGGATTCACGCCTGGTGCGGGCTATCGGCGCTCTGGTTCATGGAGGACAAATCGGAGCCCATCATCCAGCATCGCGTCGCCCTGCATGCCGAATATCTTCTAATAAACTGATATTATTCTACTTATTTCCGTTTCGCGCGCGAATACGCGCGCCCAGCGCCGCCAGCGCCTCCTTCAGCGGGCCATCCTGCATATCCGGGATCGGCACCGGCGGAGGCGGGTCGCGCGGCACAGGGCGAGGCGGGGGCGCCCCCCCCACGACCATATCCTGCACCAGCTTCAACGACCGCACCGTACCATGCCCGCAGGAGCGGTTGACGCGGGCGATCAGTTCCGGCGCGAGATGCTGCAATTCCATCGCCACCGGCCCCGCACAGCCCAGCGTCAGCACGCCGGCCGACAGGCGGCGCGGCACGGTACAACGGGCCAGATCTGGCCCGACGATCTCCGCCCAGTCGGTCATCACCTGCGCCAACGCGGCCGGATGCCGGCGGAAGGCGGGGCGTGCGACGGTCGGGATCAGCGCCCCGAGGCTGCGCATCGTCAGGGCGCGCCGTGGTTCGGGCGGAGGTGCGGTAATGCCCACGCGCTTGCCGTCGGTCCGATCCTTCGCCATAAGCGCCTCGTGCCTCCTTCTTCCGCCGCCCTGCTGCGCTGGTACGATCGCCATCGCCGGACCTTGCCCTGGCGGGCCATGCCCGGCCGGACAGCCGATCCCTACCACGTCTGGCTCAGCGAAATCATGCTGCAACAGACGACCGTGGCGGCGGTCATCCCCTACTATCACCGCTTTCTCGAGCTGTTTCCGACAGTCGGTGACCTGGCGCGGGCCGAATCCGATACGGTGATGGCCGCATGGGCGGGCCTTGGCTATTACGCCAGGGCACGCAACCTGCATGCCTGCTCGAAGGTCGTGGCGGCAACCGGCGGCTTTCCCCGCGACGTGGCGGGCCTGCTGGCGCTGCCGGGCGTGGGCACCTATACCGCCGCCGCCATCGCCGCCATCGCATTCGGCCAGCCGGTGGTGCCGGTAGACGGCAATGTGGAGCGCGTGACCAGCCGGCTGTTCGCCCTGACCGACCCGCTGCCCGGATCGCGCAAGACCATCGCCCGGCACGCCGCCACCCTGAACGAGTCCGCCGAGGCCCAGGCGCGCCCCTCCGATTTCGCCCAGGCCCTGTTCGACCTCGGCGCGGGCATCTGCACGCCCCGCCAGCCGGCCTGCGCGCTCTGTCCGTGGCGAGACCCCTGCGCCGGCCTCCGCCAGGGCATCGCCGCCAGCCTCCCGGCCAAGGCCCCGCGCGTCGCCCGCCCGGTGCGCCATGGCGCGCATTTCCTGCTGACCGACGCAGCCGGCCACATCCTGCTGCGCCGCCGGCCGGAGAAAGGATTGCTGGGCGGCATGCTGGAGCTTCCGGGCACCGAATGGCGCGCCACCCCGTGGTCCGAGGCCGAAGCCCTGCCCTTCGCCCCAGCGCGCGCCGGCTGGCGCAAGGCGGGCCGTGTCAGCCACGTCTTCACCCATTTTACCCTGCATGTGGATGTCTATGCCGCCCACGTCGCGCACTTTCCCAACGCGGTAGCCCAGGCCGGAGGAATGGCCGTGGCCCATGCCGATCTGGATACGCTGGCCCTGCCGTCCCTGATGCGCAAATGCGTGGATGCCGCATGGCCCGAAGCGGTGGCCTGACGAAAGCGCAGGGCTCGGTCGCGAACCGCGCCGTCATCCATCCGTCATTTTTTCTTGACGAGTCGCAAAGCGGCAAGCTTGACTGATCAGGTGCCGCGGACGGCCTGCTTCCAGGGGCCGGACCCGCCGCGAATGCCTTCCGGCAAGCGAAAACCGCCAGAATCCTCCGGCGGTACGCCATCTCCGGATGGGATGGAGAGCATGATGACCGTCATTACCGCGTTTCTGTCGTCATCCCTGCCGGTCCTGGGCCTGTGCCTTGCAACGGGCTGTGCCGCACTGCTTGCATGGCGCAACGCGCCGACACCTCAGCCGGTTCCCGTCCGCGTCCGTTCGCGCCGTCGCTGACGACGCAGGCCGCCAGGTCTGTTTTGCCACGATCCGGCGCGTCCTGTAGCATCCCGGACCGATGACCTTTCTTACCGTCCGTCCGGGCGATTCCATCGCCCCGTCCCGTATCGGCGTCCTGCTGACCAATCTCGGCACGCCCGATGACACCGGCTATGGCGCGGTGCGGCGCTATCTGGGCGAATTCCTCTCGGATCGGCGGATCATCGAAGCCCATCCGGCCATCTGGCAACCCATCCTGCGCGGCCCGATCCTGACCCTGCGCCCGCGCCGCACCGGCCGCGCCTATCGCCGCATCTGGAACCAGGAACGCGATGAAAGCCCGCTGCGCACCTACACGCGGGCACAGGGCGAAGCCCTCGCCGAGCGTCTGGCGCCCGATGGCGTAGCGGTGGAATGGGCGATGCGCTACGGCACGCCCTCGATCGCGTCCGGCATCGCCGCCCTGCTGCAACGGGGGTGCGAACGGGTGCTGCTGCTGCCGCTCTATCCGCAATACAGCGCCACCACGACCGCGACCGCCAACGATCAGGCATTCCGCGCGCTGATGCGCCTGCGCAACCAGCCGGCGGTGCGCACCGTGCCGCCCTTTTCCGATCATCCGCTCTATATTGCCGCGCTGGCGCGTTCGGTGCGCGAGACGCTGGCCGACCTGCCCTTCGTCCCCCAGCGCATCGTGGCCTCGTTCCACGGCCTGCCACGCATCTATGTGGAAAAAGGCGATCCGTACGCCGAGGACTGCACCCGCACGATGGTCGCGCTGCGGCAGGCCCTGGATATGGACGAAACGGCAATGCCGCTCACCTACCAGTCCCGGTTCGGCCCGGCACAATGGCTGGAACCCTATACCGCGCCGCTGATCGCGGGCCTGCCGGCACAGGGCATCACCCGTATCGCGGTGATCATGCCGGGCTTCATGGCCGACTGTATCGAAACGCTGGATGAAATCGGCAACGAGGTACGGGCGGAATTCCTGGCTGCCGGCGGTACCGATTTCGCCCTGATCCCATGCCTGAACGCCGCCCCGGCCACCATCGACCTGCTGGAAGGCCTGGTGCGGCAGGAACTCGCGGGCTGGTTACCGGCGCGCTCCGCATAAAGAAAAACCGGGGCCGCCATCAGGCGGCCCCGGCCGGGCATACGCGTCAGCGATGATGCGGTTCAGTGCGTGGCACCTGCCGTCTGCGGATGCTCCGCGTCCCACAACGTGGCTTTCTGCTCGTCCGTCTTGCGCTGGCGGTAGCGCTCCAGCATGCTCAGGTTCGGATCGACCGGGTGTTCCTTGTCGTACAGAGCTGCCTTCTGCCGCAATGTCTTGCGGTATTCATGGCGGGTATACATGCCGGCGGCACAGCCTCCGACCGCCCCCAGCACGGCATGATGGTTGGCTACGTGGCCGCCGACCGCACCGACCGCGCCATATTTCAGGCATCCGCCCGGTTCGGCATGCGCCCCGGCGACCAGGCCGGTCGACAGCAAACCTGCGGTCAGCAGCATCATCACGCCGCGTTTCTGAATCTTCGTCATCAGTCCTGTCCATGCTCCAATGCGGGGTGACGGAGGGAGAAATTCCCGCCCCTCCCCGGTGAGGTCAGTTTTAAAAGGCGGAATCGCGGTCCCATCCGACGCGCCCACCCTGGCAACGCTTACGGGCTGTCACAACTCTCGGTCAGGCGATTGAAGAACCGGCCCCCGGTGCAGACCACAGCCGGCGAGGTCGCCTGGGGTGCCCCAGGCTGTCCATAGGGCTGCGCATAAGGCTGCGCCGGATAAGGTTGTTCCGGGTAAGGCTGCGCAGGATAGGGCTGCGCGGGATAGCCGTCCCCTCCGGCCGGATAAGCGCCGCCCTCGTAGGCCGGCGGGGGATAGCCGCCGTAATTACCATAATCGTCTCCGTAGCCGCCGTCATCATATGCGCCATCATACGCACCATAGGCCGCAGCCCCGGCCGCCATGCCGAACATCGTGCCGAAAGCCAGCGGCCAGCCCCAGCCACTATAATATCCGCCCCAGCCGGGATAGCCCCAACCACCCCAGCCACCACGATAGCCGCCACCATAGCCGCGATAGCCACCACCGCCACGATAGTAGCCCCCGCCACCGCGGTCAACACCGCCGCCCTCACAA
>NZ_JBDNXE010000191.1:0-5257 GCF_047721585.1 Gluconacetobacter sp. | reverse complement strand
GTCATCCGTCCGCCCGTGGTCGATGTCCCGCTCCACCCGCCCGCACCGCCGCCGGAAGTCCCGGCGAAGCCCGACGCCCAGGGCAGCGTCACCGACCGACCCGGCGGCCTGCGCGTCACCTTCGCGGCCGGCAGTACGGACATGAACGCGGCGATGATCGACGGGGTGAAACGCTTCGCCGCCACCCTGTTGCAGGCGCCCTACGCGCGGGCCGAAATCGACGCCACAGCCTCCGGCGCCGCCGACGACGTCTCCACGCCCCGGCGGCTGTCGCTGGCACGCGGCCTCGCGATCCGCTCGATCCTGATCCATGCCGGGGTCGCCACGACGCGGATCTACGTCCGCGCGATCGGCGTGCCCGCGCCCGCAACGGCAAAAGGATCAGACAGCCCAAACGAAACGTCCCCGGATCATGTTGACGTGACCCGGTCGGATATGGTCGCCTCTGCGCCACCGCCTTCCCCCGCCCCTTCGGAGCAGCGTTCCGCACCGTGACCCAGCCGACAACCTATCTCCTGCGTATCGTCCTGTTCCTCACGGTCGTCGTGCTGGCAGCCGGCGCACTCGGGCGCATGCTGTACACCGCCTTCTTCAACAACCCGATTCTGGACGGGCTGATCCTGGGCATCCTCGCCCTGGGCATCGTCTGGAACATCCGCATGGTCCTGCGGCTGATCCCCGAGGTCCGCTGGGTGGAAACGCTGCGCCAGCCGCGCGCCGGCCTGGCCCAGCCCACCCCGCCGACCTTGCTGGCGCCGATGGCATCCATGCTGGCCACGCGCAACCGTTCCGACCGGCTGGTCCTGTCCACGCCCGCGATGCAGTCGATGCTCGACAGCCTCTCCTCGCGCCTCGACGAGGGGCGGGAACTGTCGCGCTACATGACCAACCTGCTGATCTTCCTCGGCCTGCTGGGCACGTTCTACGGCCTGCTGCTGACGATCTGGTCGATCGCCGACGTCATCACCAGCCTGTCGGTCGGCTCGGGCGACCTGAACGCGATGTTCGACCAGTTGAAGACCGGCCTGGCCAAGCCGCTGCACGGCATGGGCACCGCCTTCTCGGGCTCGATGTTCGGCCTAGCCAGCGCCCTGGTGCTGGGCTTTCTGGACCTGACGGCGGGACAGGCGCAGAACCGCTTCTTCAACGAGCTGGAAGAGTGGCTGGCCGGCCTGACCCGCATCGGCTCCGCCATCGGCACCGGCGATGGCGCCGATGCCGGCATTCCCGTCTACGTCCAGGCATTGCTCGAACAGACCGCCGAAAACCTGGAAAAACTGCAAGCCCTGATCGCGCGCGGCGAGGAAGGGCGGCACCAGCAGCAGGCCCTGCTGGTCAGCCTGAACGACCGGATCGGCGTCATGACCGAGACGATGCGTGCCAGCCACGTCCTGATGCAGCGCATGGCCGAGGATTCGGGCCAGCAGCAATTGCGCGGCATCGAAGCCCAGTTGACCCGCATCCTGTCGGACATGGAGCAGGGCCGCACCCAGATCGCCACCGACATCCGCGGCGACCTGCGCCTGCTCACGCGCACCATAGCGGCATCTGCCCCCGCCGGCGCGCGCGCGCCCTGATCGCCCCCGGCTTCGCGAGGTAACAGCATGGCACGCCGCCGCCGCCAGACCCATTCCGGCCTGGACGCCTGGCCGGGATATGTGGACGCCCTGTCCACCCTGCTGATGGTCGTCATCTTCGTTCTGCTGGTCTTCGTGCTGGGGCAGGCGTTCCTGTCCGTGGTGCTGGCCAAGCGCCAGCAGGCGATGGAGCAGTTGACGCAGCAGGTCAGCAAACTGAACGACATGCTGGCGCTGGAACAGAACCGCAGCCACACGCTCCAGCTCTCGGTCGCCTCGCTGCGTTCCGCGCACGACAAGGACGTGGCGATGGCCTCGTCGCTCACCGCCCAGGTGTCCCAACTGACCGCCGAGCGCGACACGCTCTCCCAGGCCAGCCAGCAGCAGGTCGCGGCCCTCAGCACGCAGCTCGACGAACTCCGCCGGCAGCTCGGCGCGGCGATGATGGTGCTGGACATCTCCCAGCAGCAGATCCACGACCGCGACCTCAAGATCGACGATCTGGGGCAGAAGCTGAACGTGGCCCTGGCCGACAAGGTCGAGCAGTTGCAGCGCTACCGGTCGGAATTCTTCGGCCGCCTGCGCGACATCCTGAAGAACCAGGACGGCGTGCAGATCGTGGGCGACCGCTTCGTGTTCCAGAGCGAGGTGCTGTTCCCCCCCGGCAGCGCCGACCTGTCGCCCAAGGGCGTGGCCGAGATCCGCACCCTCGCCCGCACCTTCCGCCAGGTTTCCAGCCAGATCCCCACCTCCATCCCCTGGATCATGCGGGTGGACGGCCACGCCGACCGCCAGCCGATCCACAGCGCCTTCGCCAGCAACTGGGAGCTGTCGACGGCGCGCGCGATCACCGTGGTCAAGCTGCTGATCGCGGAAGGCATCAGCCCCCAGCATCTGGCCGCGACCGGCTTCGCCGATTTCCAGCCGCTGGACAATCACGATACCCAGGCAGCCTATGCCCGCAACCGGCGTATCGAGTTCCGCCTGACCGACCGCTAGTGTCCACCGCCGCACCGGGGCAGATCGCCCGGATTTTCCGCAACACCGGCTACCTGCTGGGCGGCAAGGGGATGGCCGGCGTGCTCGGCTTCCTCACCACCGCGCTGGTCGTGCGCGCGCTGGGGCTGGAGCAATATGGCGCGCTGCTGCTGATCCATTCCTGCGCCTCGTCCTTCTCGGTCGCCACGCGCTTCCAGTCCTGGCAGCCGCTGCTGCATTTCGGCAATGCGCTGTTCGCCCGTGGCGAACAGACGCGCTTTCAGACCCTGCTGCGCCACTGCATCATGCTGGACGCCCTCGGCGCCACGGCCGGCACCATCCTGGCCCTGATCGGGGTCGCCACCTTCGGCCATATCTTCGGCTGGTCGCCCGCCACCCAGGGTCCAGCACTCATCTACATGACCTCGGTCCTGTTCATGAACACCTGCTGGGCGCTCGGCATCCTGCGGTTGACCAACCGCTTCCGGCAATCCGCCCTGGCCGACCTGGCGCTCAACACGACCCGTCTGGTCGGCACGGTGCTGGGCCTGGGCCTGCACTGGCACCTGGGCGGCTTCATGGTCGTCTGGTACCTGGGCGTCGTCATGTCGTTCACGGCCAATTGCGGCACCGCCTGGGCGGCCGTCCGGCACACAGCCAGCCTGCGCGGCTTCCGGCTGTTCGGCCCCGCCTGGCGGACGGATTTCCACGGCATCTGGCGCCTGACACTCTCCACCAGCGGCAACCAAGCCCTCTCGGCCCTCACCTCGCGCGTCACCGTGCTGATCGTCGGGGCGGCGACCAATCCCGCCGCCGCCGCCATCTACAGCGTCACCTGGCATGTCTGCGACGCCCTGGCCCAGCCGGCGCAGCTGCTCACCCCCGCTCTCTATCCCGAACTGATCCACCTGCGCGATCAGGGTGACCGCGCGGGCATGCGCCGCGTCATGTTCCGCATCTTCCAGGCGCTGGGCCTGTTTTCCGTCCTGGCGCTGGTGGTGGCGGCAACGATCGGCCCGTGGATATTCCACACCCTTCTGGCCGTCAGGACAAACGACCTGGCCTTGCTGATGGTCCTGACCACGGCCGCGATCCTCGATCTGTGGGATGTGCCGCTGGAACCGTTCCTGGTCTCGCTGGGCTATGCCCACCGCCTGTTCATCGGCCGCATCGCCGTCACCACGCTCTGCCTGCCGGTACTCTATGGCCTGGCGCGCCTGTGGGGCGTGAACGGAGCGGGCATCGCGACCCTGCTGGCCGAGGCCCTGATTCTGTCCACGCGCGTCATCCCCTTCCTCCGCCTGCGCCGCCCGTAAGCACCGAAGCGCAGAAAACGCGAGCCGGATCGCCACCGGCCCGCATCGGCGGTCAGGCTTCCGCGCTCAGGCTTCGGCGGGCAGGGGCATCGGGTCGGTCGGATGCTGGGCACCGCGATAGCGGTCGAACATGCTCATCTGATGCACACAGCTCAGCGTGCAGGTCGGGCTGCACGATTTCTCGGTATGATATTCCCGCTTCAGGTCCGCGGGGCCATATTCCAGCAGCGGGATGGCCGGATAGCCGCGCTGCTGCGAACACCAGTGCACCCGCCCATCCTCGGTCACATAGAGGTAGCGGGCACCGGCACGGCATTTCCAGTCGTTCGGCTTGCCGTGCATCAGGTTCTTCTGGAACAGCCGGTAATTCAGCGTATGGACCAGCGAGGGCGAAATCTCGGTCACCCGGCGATAGGCCTGCATCTGCGCGTCGCTCAATGCCTTGAGCCCACCCTGATGGTCATGCAGCACCCCGACCGAGTGCTGCAATCCATAGCGCGCCGCCGTCTCGGCGATCGTCACCACGTCCTGCGTCCGCTCGCCGGTCACGCCCAGCACCGAATTCACATTGACCTTGAACTGCGCATGTTTCGACAGCAGCGCCAGCCGGCCTTCGACCGAGGACAGGCTCTTCATCGAAATGTCATCGGGGGTGATGTTGTCGATACTGACCTGCATCCCCTGAAGGCCCGCCGCATTCAGCCGGTCGATCCAGGCCCGCGAGAGGCGGAAGCCATTGGTGATGGTGGTCACGATCATGCCGTGATCGCGGGCCAGCCGCACGATCCGGTCCAGGTCGGGATGCAGCAGCGGCTCACCGCCGGTAAAGGTGATCGAGGCGGTCCCCAGCTTCGCCAGATGATCGACTCGTGCCTTGAGGTCCGCGAACGGAACCGGAGCGGAGAAATCGTCATATTCGTTGCAATAGCCGCAGGCCAGGTTGCACCGCCGCGTCACCACCACCTGCGCCAGCAGCGGCGTATAGCGCGTGGCGATCGCCTTGGCCGCGAACCGCACGCCCGCACCCAGGTTGCTGAGGCGGCGGCCCAGAGGAATATCGTTCATCGTTACCCTATCGTCCAGGAAACCGGCGCGAACCGGAAAAGGGGGCGCATCATAGGAACGGCCCGGCCCGCGCGATAGTCCGGGCGGAAGAGGAATCCGCGCCCCCATGGGCCTGGACCAGCTCGTCATACCAGCATTCCAGAATTTCCGTCTGCCGCCGCAGGTCGAATCGCTCGGCGACAAAGGCCCGTCCAGCCCGCCCCATCGCCCCGCGCATCGCCGGATCCGCCGCCAGCGCGCCCATGGCGGCGGCCAGCGCCTCGACATCGCGGGGCGGCACGATCAGGCCGCTCCGTCCCTCGGCCACCCCCTCGGGAATCC
>NZ_JBDNXE010000190.1:0-5400 GCF_047721585.1 Gluconacetobacter sp. | reverse complement strand
ACATCTTCTATACAATCCTGAACGATGATAAAAAAGCCGCCTGACTATTGAACCAAAAACTCTCCGGTAAACCCGGGGCGGTTCAGCACGTCCCTGCGCCGAGACAGGTGTTGGTCTTCTGCCACCAACGCGCAATGGCGGCATTGAGAGAAACGATCTGCGCTCCAATCTGCCGCAAACGATGCCGGCCATGGCGTTTCAGCAGATCGATCGTCAGGGTTTTGAGGCGATTGATCGTTGCCGTCCGGTCTCGCATCAGGCTGCGTCGGGCCGCGACCTGTTCGGCCAGGCGGTTCTGCGGGTCCGAGCGGATCGGGCGTGCGACCGGCTCCAGCAATGCGCCGTAGCGTGCCAGCATCAAGGCGTTGATACGATCGGTCTTGGCGAGCTTGCCGGTGCCTTCGGCGAAGCGGCGCGCGCTGCGGTTTGACCTTGACCAGCATGCGGTGATACGGGCCGGTTCGGCTCGAACACGACCCGCGCGACGACCTTCATGTCGGCGATCCAGCGTAGAAGCGCGGTCTGGCCCTTACGGGTATTAGCGACACAAATGGTCTCTCCACCGGGGTGGCGGGCCGCGTCGAGATGATCCTCGGAGACGTCGATCCCGATTGTGATCGGCGCGGGTTGTGGTTCGGGCTTGGAAGCCGTGGCCTTTTCCATGTCCTATGCTTGTCATCCGAGGCCAAACCCTCGGGTATCCGTTCAGGGCACAAGGAAAAGAAGGGGCGGTCATACTCTAAGCCGACCAATCACGATCTGGCTGTCACCGACCCGTCCCCGTCCTGATTTTTCCGGGGTGGCCACCCCGGAAAAATCAGTCCTTTGTCGCACAAGGCGACACGGAATGCATAAGACAAGGCATTTCATTTTTGGGTTTTACCATCTACTACAGTGCTGACGGCCAAAGAGGAACTGATGTCGGCTCGGTCGCTTTTTAATCTTTAAGCCGACTGACCGCTTCCGGCCCAAAGTGGCAACAGGAGTTTGCGCTGGTCATGTCCGCTATGCGGAAAGCGATCTGGACAGCTGTATGTCCGAGATGAGGCGGAAGCCGACATGGAGACACGCCCGTCACTCCATCATGCGATGCTACCCGCCAGCCACTCCCTGAGCTTCGACCACCGCCGCCTCCCGCCCTGGTTGCGCACGGCGATGGCCAGCGCCTTCTTCTGCCCCACGAGCACGACGAGCTTCCGCCCGCGTGTGACGCCGGTATAGAGCAGGTTCCGCGCCAGCATAGCGTAATGCTGCGTCACCAGGGGGATGACCACCGCTGGATATTCCGATCCCTGGCTCTTGTGAATGGTGGTCGCGTAGGCCAGCACCAGTTCGTCCAGTTCTCCAAAGCCGTAAACGACCTCCCGTCCATCGAATGAGACCGTCAGTTCGCCCTCTTCCACATCGATCCTATCGATAACGCCAAGATCCCCGTTGAAGACGTCCCGGTCATAATCGTTGGCGATCTGCATCACCTTGTCGCCGGGACCATAGGTCCAGCCAAACCGCTCAACCTTCACCTCGCCCGGCGGGTTCAGCGCCTGCTGCAATTCGATATTCAGCGACCGCGCCCCAAGCCCACCCCAGTTCATCGGGCAAAGCACCTGCACATCGCGGACCGGGTCCAGCCCGAACCGCGCCGGGATACGGTCTTTCACCACGGCCAGCAGCCGACGCAGCCCGATCTCCGGCTCGGCGGCCTCGCCGAAATAGAAATCCGACCCTTCCTCCGCGCTCAACTCCGGCATTTTTCCTTCATTAATCCGGTGCGCGTTGATGATGATCCGGCTCTGCGCTGCCTGGCGGAACACCTCCGTCAGCCGCACCACAGGGATAGCACCGGAACCAATGATGTCGGCCAGAACCTGCCCCGGTCCGACAGAAGGCAACTGGTCCACGTCGCCTACGATCAGCAACGCGGCGTTGTCGGGCAGCGCGCGCAGCAGAGATCGCATCAGCAGCACGTCCACCATACTCGCCTCGTCCACGACCAGCAGATCGCAAGTCAGCGGGTTGGTATCGTCCCGCTTGAAGCTGCCATTACCCGGATCCGTCTCCAGCAGGCGGTGGATGGTCTTGCCTTCCAGTCCGGTGCTTTCCGACAGACGCTTCGCCGCCCGTCCCGTTGGCGCGCAGAGTTGCACATCCGTGCCCTTGGCGGCCACAATCTTCAGGATGGCGTTGACCAGCGTGGTCTTGCCCACACCGGGACCGCCGGTGATCACCAGCACCTTGCTGCGCAGGGCAAGACGCACCGCCTCCTGCTGGCTGGGGGCCAGGGCAAGCCCGGTCTTCGTTTCCACCCAGGTCATGGCCTTTTCCGCGTCGATCTCCGGCCAGGGCGGCCGACCCACGGCGCAGGCACGCAACCGCTCGGCGATGCTCTGCTCCGCGCGATACAGACCGGTCAGGAAGATGCAGCCCGTCTCGCCAACACTGTCGGCAATAACGTCGCCCGCTTCCAGCTCCAACGCGAGGGCCGTCTCGATCAGAGGGGCGGCAACCTCCAGCAGTTCGGCCGTGCTGGTCAGCAGTTCCCCGACTGGCAGGCCGCAATGCCCTTCATCCATCGCCTCGCCAAGGGCGTAGGAGATCCCTGCCCGCACCCGGATCATGGCATCGGGCGCGATCCCCATCTTCCGGGCAATCTGGTCAGCGGTTTTGAATCCGATTCCCCGAATGTCCTTCGCCAGCCGATAGGGGTTCTCGCTGATCAGTCTGACCGCATCCTGCCCGTAGGTCTTGAAGATCCGCACCGCTCGCGACGTGCCGACGCCATTGCTGTGCAGGAACAGCATGATCTCGCGGATCACCTTCTGATCCGCCCAGCCCGCGACGATCCTTTCAGCACGTTTCGGGCCGATGCCCGTCACTTCCCGGAGACGGCCGGGCTCCTGTTCGATCAGATCGAACACGGCCTCACCGAACGCTTTCACCAGCTTCTTCGCATAGACGGGACCAATGCCCCGGATCATGCCCGAACCGAGATAGCGTTCGATGCCCTCGACCGTGGTGGGCGGGCTGGCCTTGAGGAACTCCGCCTTGAACTGGAGCCCGTGGGTGTGATCGTTGAACCAGCGGCCCGACATCTGCACGAACTCGCCCGCCGAGATCATGGCGGCATGGCCGACAACGGTGACCGGGTCGCGCTGCCCCCGCACCTTCACCCGCAGAACGCAGAAGCCGTTCTCTCCATTGTGGAACGTCACCCGCTCCACGAGGCCGGCCAGCGCTTCCATGGGCAAAGAGTCGGTGGCGCGTCCGCTCATCCGGCCTGCCGGAGGAACGGCACTCCCGTATCGTTCATGACTCGTCCTCCCCTCTACCACCGTCATACGCCAGTATTTGTACGACGCGCCTGTATCCGGGACTACCCATAACTACGATTCCGCACGCTGGAGTACTCAGGAGCACGCTTTCGCATATTGCGTATTTCCATTGAAATAACAGCCATTTGTCCGGATCGTGTGCCTGTTTTCCTTGCCTTGCGGTCGGAAGAGAGCGACGATGACGGACAGACCCATCCAGTCCCTTGCCCCGGCGTATCGACCGCCCGAGCCCGAGTTGCGGCTCGTCCTGCGCCCCGATGCCCCCGACCCTCGCCTTGTGGCGTTCGTCCGCCTCATGGCCCGTCGCGCGGCACGGGAGTGGTTCCGGTCTCAGCAACAGGAGCAGCGCCGCCGCTCCGGACCGTAAGGGATGTTCCGTCATGAAGGTCGCGCTCTACGCCCGCTATTCCTCCGACAACCAGCGCGACGCCTCGATCGCCGACCAGCTTCGCGTCTGCCGCACCCATGCGGAAAAACAGGGCTGGACCATCGTCGAGGAGTATACCGACCACGCCATCTCGGGTGCCTCCCTGATGCGGCCCGGCATCCAGGCGCTGATCGCGGACGCACAGCGCGGACGGTTCCAGATCGTGCTGGCCGAGGCTATGGATCGCCTGTCCCGCGACCAGGAGGACATCGCCGGCGTGTTCAAGCGCATGAATTATGCCGGCGTGCGGATCGTCACCCTTTCCGAGGGCGAAGTCTCCCATCTCCATGTCGGCCTCAAAGGCACGATGAACGCGCTCTTCCTGAAAGATCTGGCCGAGAAGACCCATCGCGGCCTGCGCGGCCGGGTCGAACAGGGTAAATCCGGCGGCGGCAATGCCTACGGCTATGACGTCGTGCGCAGGCTCGACGCCAATGGCGAGCCCGTCCGGGGCGACCGTACCATCAATCCAATGGAAGCCGACGTGGTCCGTCGCATTTTCCGCGACTTCGCAGCCGGACTGGGGCCACGCGCCATTGCCTTCCGTCTCAACGATGAAGGCATCCCGGCACCGGGCAGCGGCGCGTGGAGCTTCTCGACCATCACCGGCAACCGGGCACGCGGTACCGGCATCCTCAATAACGAGATGTATGTCGGAAAATTGGTCTGGAACCGGCAGCGTTTCATCAAGGATCCCGACACCGGCAAGCGTCAGGCTCGCCCCAATCCGGACTCCGAATGGGTGACCCAGGAGGTGCCGGAGCTGCGGATTGTCGACCAGGAGTTGTGGGACGCGGTCAAGGCGCGGCAGGCCAGCGTCAGTGCCAGCCGCGACACACGCGACACGTCATCGCCCGACCATTTCCGCGAGAAACGCCGCCCCCGCTATCTGTTCTCGGGCCTCAGCAAATGCGGCTGCTGTGGCGGCGGCTATTCCATGATCTCCGGCACCCTGCTGGGTTGCTCAACGGCGCGCAACAAGGGCACCTGCGACAACCGGACCAACATGCGCCGCGAGGAACTGGAGCGCCGCGTCCTCGACGCCCTGCGTCACCATCTCATGGACCCGGACCTGTTCGCCGAATTCTGCTCAGCCTTCACCACCGAGATGAACCGGCTGCGCATGGAAGCCTCCGCCGACATCGGCGCAGCGGAATCAGAACTGAAACGGGTGGAACGCGACATCCAGCGCCTGATGGATCTCTATCTTTCCGAAGCCATCTCGATCGCGATGGTCAAGGAGCGCGGTTCCAAGCTCGAAGCCCGCAAGGTAGAACTCAAGGAGTTCCTCGCCACCGCCGAGGCGCCGCCTCCCCTACTCCATCCGCAGATGGCGGAGTTCTACCACCGACAGCTCGCGCGCCTGCACGACATGCTGCATTCCGAGTTGGACGAGAAACGCCAGGAGGCAGCCGAGGTGATCCGCTCGCTGATCGAGGCGATCATCCTGACGCCATCCGACAAGGGCCTCCAGATCGATGTCCGGGGCGATCTCGCCGGTATCCTGACGGTGGCGTCAGGCAGCGGACAAAAGAAAACCCCAGCCCGTTTCCGGACTGGGGTTGGTGATGCGTTCGCATCGCAAGTTCAGATGGTTGCGGGGGCAGGATTTGAACCTGCGGCCTTCAGGTTATGAGCCTGACG
>NZ_JBDNXE010000189.1:0-5418 GCF_047721585.1 Gluconacetobacter sp. | reverse complement strand
CCCTCACGTTTTTTCTTCTTTTCGGCCTATGAATTCGACTTTTCCGAATCTGATGGCCACTTTCAGCCTGACCGGGGGGACTGGCAAAGCCTGCCACAGATTGCCTCTCGACACCACGCGAACGGAACGACGAAACGCTGCGCCGCGACCTGTCTTCGGTGCGTCTTATGGCGTGCCGAACACACGTCAAAACCATGCGTCTGACACGACCAAAACGACATCCGCGCATGACTGGGGACCGTCAAACTGGCGACACTTCCGGCGACGATGACCAATCGGTCAGCCTGCGTTCGTCGTGCATCCGGGCCGCCTGTCCACCGCATGCGAATGGTGTTCCGGATGCAGGAAAACTCGTGTCACTGAACACCGGATCGTTCATCGAAATGGTGTCCGGAGTAGCGCCAAAGGCGAGCCGAAATAGACGCGGCAGCGTAGCCGACACCTTCCGCTCGCGGCGCGAAGCGCCGCGTTGTCCCGGCACAAAACGAACACGACAGGAGGATGGAAAAGCTGGCCGGAAAGAGAAGGGAAAGGCACGGGCAAACGTCGGTAAGCCAGACGCGGGAAGCACACTCAATGCAACGCGCGACGACGCAGCCATGCCCGATGCCGTGCCTTGGTATAGGCGTCGGGCTGTTGCCGCGCCTCCAGCCGATGGTGCAGGTGCCGCCAGTAATCGGGGCTGACCTCGGTCGGGTCGATGTCCAGCGCCTCGACGGCGTCGATCACTTCCAGCACACGCTGGACACGCGGCCATGAACTCTGATGCAGCAACACCTCACCGCCGGGCTGCACGCATGGAACGGTCTGGTAGTCTTCGCCGGAGCCGACCGTGCGCACGATGTCGATGTGCGATTCAACTGTGCCATACTTGTTTGCGGCCCAACGAACGAAGGCGAACACGCTGCCGGGCGCGAAGCTGAGCATGCGCCGCTGACGGTCGAGGATCGTGTCCGCGAGCGGCCGGCCGAAGCGCAGCCAGCGTTCCACCTGCTTCTCGATCCACGTCAGTTCAACCGTCGTGATCAGCGCGGAGGGATCGTCGGTCATCGCATCTGTTTCCTCTTCACGGCCTACTCATCAGGCGGCACGAATGCCGCTGAAAGAATGGAGGAACGCGTTATTGAGGTTGGGATGGAGATGCCGGATAAAGCCGGCGGGCGACCCGTTCCATGGTCAATCCCTGCACGATGATGGTGAACACCACCACACCGTAACAGACGGGCAGCAATAGATCGCGCAAGTCTCCGGGCGGTAGACCTAGCGCCAGTGAGACCGAGATGCCCCCACGCAGGCCGCCCCAGGTCAGGATGCCAAGAACACGGCCCCGTTCCCATTGCCGGAGATGGACCGGAAGGGTCGAGAACAGCACGGTCAGTGCCCGTACTGCAATGGAGAGCGGGATCACGGCAAGCGTCGCCAGAACCGTAAACAGATGCGGCGTGATTTCCAGAATTTCAAAGCCGATGAGCATGAACAGCAGGACGTTCAGTACCTCGTCGATGAGGTTCCAGGCGATGTCGAGTTCCTTGCGTGAGGCTTCATCGAAAATGGAGTGGCTGTAACGTGTTCCGAAACAAAGACCAGCCACGACGACAGCGATCGCGCCTGACATGCTAAGCTGGTTAGCTATGCTGAAGGTCCCGGTCGCAAGTGCCAGCGACGTCAGCAGATCAATATGCGGATCCCGCTGCGCCTTGAGCACACGAAGCGCGATCCATCCGGTCAGTGCACCCAACAGACCACCACCAACTGCCTCACGACAGAAGCTGAACGCGATCTCCGAGGCAGTTACGCCCTGACTGTCTCCGGTCGCCAGTCCGATCGTCACACCGAAAATGACAACCCCTACGCCGTCGTTGAACAGACTCTCGCCAGCGAAAACGGCCTGAAGCGGCCCCGGCAGGCCTAGACGCTTCAGCATGCCTACGACCGAAACCGGGTCAGTGGGTGCGAGGATGGCACCCAGCACGATGCACCATGCGAAGGGAATGGCGTGGCCCAGAATGGGAAAGACGTACCACGCCGTGATCGCAAGAAAAGCGACGGCCAGAACGGTTCCCATAATGGAAAGAGCCGTTACCGATGCCAGCCTGGCGCGCAGATGCCCGACATCGACCTGCATGGCTCCGGCAAACAGAAGAAGCGATAGCGCACCATTCAGAAGTGCAGCAGGCAAATTGATGGCGCCGAGCACAGATCGCGGAAGGGCCAGAAGATCATAAGCCGGAATCAGCGGATTCAGGATCATGACCAGCAGCGATGTCAGCAACGAGAAGACAAGCACGCCAATTGTGACTGGAACGCGGAGCGTATGGTGATTGAGAATGCTGAAGCCTGCCGAGAAGCTCAGCAGCAGGGCAAAGAGGCTGATCGTATCCATGTCCTCACCGCTGGCCGCTGAGGCGCTTTGCGTCAAGAAAAACCGGAAAATGGCCCGCTACCGGGAGAGTTCGACGGGTCGATGAATGGCAGAAGCGAAGGCGGAAGGCGCCGTCGTCACCCAGTCAGCGAGTCGTAACTTCAAACCAACCATTCACCAATTTGTGATTTCTCATTTTGCGAACAAAACGCCGTACGCCTGACTACGCCCCAGTACGCAGCAACCGACACACACCGACAACCCATTGAAGTGGCTATATTTTTCCGGTTGCACGGCGTTTCTTAGCGCGTGATGCTGCTGTCCTCTCCAGACGGAAAGGGCAGGACGATGACGGACGAAAACCGCATATCGAACGCCGGACCGAATTCTCCGGTCAACGATAACGAACCCGGCAGCAATATCCAATCCATTCCTCCCAATCCGGCCATGAAGGCGCGAACGGACGCACTGATCCTCGTCCTGGCGCGCCTGCTGGGGCGACAGATCGCCCGCGAGGAATTCGAGCGGCGGTTGGACCAGATCGCCAATGACAACGATCCCGCCAGCAAAGCCAGGCCGGAGCGGGAGGAGTGAGATTATCCTTGAGAAAGAGGTATTATACGTATAATTTGGGCATTGCCATTCCACCAATAGGATACCCCGCTCATGCCTACCGTCGGCGCCCTCGAATTCCAGCGCAAATTCGGCGAATTCCAACATCAGGCCCAGCGCGAGCCGGTCGAGATCACCCGCCATGGCCGCCGCGAATATGTGCTGTTGTCCGCAGATCATTATGACTGGCTCCGCGCGGCGGCCCAGCGAAGCCACCGGACGGAGGACGTGTCCGACGTGGTGCTGGCCGCCGTGGAGCGCGCCGACATGGACCCCGAACACGCGCATCTCGACGAGTTGCTGAAATAAGGGCCGTCCGTGTCGTTTCCCGAACCCAAACCCGGCCTCGTGGTCCGTTACGACTATCTGTGGACGCATGAGGCCACGCGGGGACAGGACCAAGGCAAGGATCGTCCCGCCTGCCTCGTCGCGGCCAGCGACAGTATGCTGCGGCCCCGCTATGTCGTGTTTCTGCCCATCACCCACACGCCGCCTTCCGGCGATACGGTCGGGATCGAGATACCGGCGAAGGTCAAGGCGGCGATCGGACTGGATGATGTCCCAAGCTGGGTCATCGTCTCGGAGCACAACGTCGATGAATGGCCGAGCAGCGGCGTGTCGCCGGTCCCCGGCAAAGCGGGTGTTTTCGCTTACGGCTTCATTCCTCCGGGCCTGTTCACCCGGATCAAGGCGGAGTTCGTGGCCCTCGCCCGACAGAAGAAAAGCGCCGCCGTGCGTCGCTGAGCATGGAGAACCTATAAGGATAAAGGAAGTAAAGTCATGACCCGTGTCGCGCTCTATGCCCGCTATTCCTCGGACAACCAGCGGGCGGCTTCGATCGAGGACCAGTTCCGGCTCTGTGAAGAGCGCGCCACGCGCGAGGGCTGGCGGGTGGTGGATACCTACCGCGACGCGGCGATCTCCGGGGCCAGCATGATCCTGCGCCCCGGCATCCAGACCCTGCTGCGCGACGCCCAGGCCGGACAATTCGATATTGTGCTGGCTGAGGCGCTCGATCGCGTTTCCCGCGATCAGGCCGACGTCGCCACCCTGTTCAAGCGCCTGCAATTCGCGGGAGTGCAGATCGTCACCGTGGCGGAAGGCGAGATCAGCGAGCTTCACGTCGGCCTGAAAGGAACGATGAACGCCCTGTTCCTCAAGGATCTGGCCATGAAGACCCATCGCGGGCTGCGCGGGCGCGTCGAGGCCGGCAAATCCGGCGGCGGGATCTGCTACGGTTATCGTGTCGTGCATCAGATGGACGCACGGGGCGAACTGATCCGGGGCGAACGCGAGATCGACGACGCGCAGGCGGAAATCGTCCGCCGCATCTTTCGTGAGTTTGCGTCCGGACGCAGTGCGCTTTCCATCGCCGGACGCCTGAACGACGAAGGCATCCCCAGCCCCACGGGCGGTAAGTGGAACAACACCACCCTACGGGGCAACGCCCTGCGCGGCACCGGCATCCTCAACAACGAGCTTTATATCGGTCGGCTGGTCTGGAACCGCCTGCGCTATCTGAAAGACCCGCAGACGGGCAAGCGCGTCTCGCGACTGAACCCGCAATCAGAGTGGATCGTCACCGAGGTTCCGGATCTACGGATCATGGACGATGATCTCTGGCAAGCCGTCCGTGCCCAGCAGGCACTGATCGCGGAAAAGAGCGTGAACATCAGCGCCGGTATCCGCGCCTCCAACAATCGCCTCAATGGCCAGCGCCGCCCGAAATCCCTGCTCTCCGGTCTGGTGTTCTGTGGCGTGTGCGGCGGTCCCTGCTCGATCCGGGGCGGCGACCGCTTCGCCTGCTCCACCCATATGGACAACCGCTCCTGCACCAACAAAACCACCATCCGCCGTCCGGAACTGGAAGACCGCATGCTGTCGGGTCTCAAGGACCGACTGATGACGCCCGAAGCGGCGGCGGAGGCGATGCGCGCCTATGTCGAGGAAACCAATCGCGCCAACCATGAGCGTCGCGCCAGTACGGCGGGCTGGCAGACGGAACTGACGAAACTGCGCAAGGGGCTGAAACAGATGCTCCAGGTGATCGAGGATGGCGGCTATACACGCGGCATGGTCGAGCGCATGCGCGAGATGGAGACCCGAGAGGATGAACTGGTCGCCCTGCTCGCTGCCCAGCCCCAGGACGTGCCGGATATCCATCCCAACGTTGCCGGAATCTTCAAACACAAGGTCGAGCGGCTGGCGGAAACCCTGAACCATCCCGAGGAGCGGCAGGAAGCCTCAGAGGCCATCCGGGCACTGATCGAGAAAATCGTCGTCACACCCGGCAAGGTTCGGGGCGAGATACACGCCACGCTGCATGGCGAACTGGGCACGCT
Organism: Gluconacetobacter sp.; assembly: GCF_047721585.1. NCBI lineage: Bacteria > Pseudomonadati > Pseudomonadota > Alphaproteobacteria > Acetobacterales > Acetobacteraceae > Gluconacetobacter > Gluconacetobacter sp. The sequence continues at coordinate 102 of NZ_JBDNXE010000189.1, read as the reverse complement.
ATTGGATTTCGCCGCCTCACGTGGCCAGGGGGCCAAAAACACGAACACTCCCGGAGCCAGGGCTTCGGGAGTGTCGGTATCGGGTATTGCGGGGGCAGGATT
>NZ_JBDNXE010000188.1:1227-5484 GCF_047721585.1 Gluconacetobacter sp. | reverse complement strand
CGCCCGCCCCGCCGGCCGAAGGCGCACCCGACAATGGCCAGCAGACGGCCGGCGGCCCGCAACTGGCGGCCCCGCCCATCACCTCGGACCTCGGCGGCGCCATTCCCTTCGCCGGCCGCATCCTGCCCCTGCCCGCCGGCACCTGGCACCCGGTGCTGACGACGCAGAGCGGCCCGCATGGCGAACTGCTCAGCAACGTGCTGGTGCGTGCGGAAGGCGGCGTCGTGACCGGCGTGATCATCGCCCGCGCCAGCACGCAGTCCCTACCGACCTCGACCGTCGATGCCATGAATAACGGCTGCCACGACGACCGGAACTACCTCTCGAAGATCGTCCCGTCGGATGCCAAGGTGATGGAATGCTGGTTCACCAGCCACGTCCAGATCGAGGGCCAGCCGCTGAGCGACAGCGTGGATATCCAGACCGCGTTCAATCGCCTGCACGTCCTGGGCTTCCCGATCCCGTACGTGATGCTGGTCGCCACCTGGAACTACGCCGAGGCCGCCGCCGATCGCGGCGCGAATATCGAGAACGTGACCATCCTGCTCAGCCCGGCCCGCAAGGGCACCATGACCCTGCCCGCCCCGCCGGAACAGTGGCTGAAACAGGAACTGCCCCAGCACCCAGGCGCCGAGCACTTCGTAAATGCCGCCAACAACTGGATGGAAGGCTGGACGACCATGCTGCGGCGCGGCTTCCACGGCGACCTCACCAACGGCAGCCCGGATCTGGTGCGCGCCAGCCGCGACCCCGCATCGGTCCTGCCGGGGGAATAAACGCGCCGTTCAGGAGCCTCAGAGCCTGCCCGCTCCAAGGCTCCTGAACGAATAAAAGTCTTTTTGCTTCTTTTTCTTCAGAAAAAGAAGATGCTCCCCTACCGAAGCACGTCCGAAATATCGATCAGGAAATCCAGCACCGTGCGCGTCCGCAGCGGCAGGGTGCGCGGCCCGGTATGCACGGCATAGAACGGCATTTCCGGCACCGTCCATTCCGGAAACAGGCGGATCAGCCGGTCGGCGGCGATATCTTCCCGCACCTGAAAGGCCGGCAGCAGACCGATCCCCAGCCCCGCGAGCGTGGCCCGATGCACCGCCTCGCTGCTGTTGGCGCGGAAGGGGCCGCTGGCGGCCACCACGCTTTCCTCGCCATTGCCTTCGAAATGCCAGTCATGGCGCGTGCCGCCATAGGTATAGGCAATGCAGGGATGGTTCAGCAGGTCGCGCGGATGAACGGGCGTGCCACGCCGGGCCAGATAATCGCCACTGGCCACCGCAATGCGTTTGACGGTGCCCAGGCGCCGGGCGATCAGCGACCCTTCCGCGATCTCGCCCACGCGCACGGCCAGATCCAGCCCTTCCTCGACCAGGTCGCCGAACCCGTCACGCATGATCAGTTCCACCGCCAGATCGGGATGCTTGTCCAGCAACTCGCCCATCCGCGCCGTCATGTACAGACCGAACGCCGTGGTCACCCCCAGCCGCACCAGCCCGGAGACCGATGCCCGGCGACGCCCCAGCGCCGTCTCGGCGGTTTCCAGGATTTCCAGCACTTCATAGGCATGGGGCAGCAGGCTGCGCCCATCCTCGGTCATCATCAGGCTGCGCGTGGTCCGCGCGAACAGGGTGGCGCCATAATGCGCTTCCAGCAGCGCGATATGGCGCGAAATTGTTGGCTGACTGGCGCCGGTTTCCCGCGAAACAGCGGAAAACGAGCCGGTAGCAGCGACGCGAACAAAACTGTGCAGAGCGGATAGCAGATCCATGACCACATGATTTTCGGATTGTCTTCGACTGGTTTTCTTTAAACTTCCAGCCATTTATGCACAACGTGACATAAAACACCGCCGACATGTGCCAGACGCATCAAGTCGCCGCGATCAGATATGCCCCCGCCGCTGGCGCCCGGTATGAAACCGCGCCTCGGCCATGCGGGCCAGCCGCACGAACGGCAGGCCCAGCAGCAGATACGCCACGCCGATCAGCAGGCCGGTGCCGAAATAATCGTAATAGGTCGAAGACAGCCGCACATAGGTCTGGCTCAGTTCGGTCAGCGTGATCACGCTGACCAGCGAGGAGTCCTTGAGCAGCGAAATGAAATCGTTGGTCATCACCGGAATGACCATCCGCACCGCCTGCGGCACCACGACGAAGCGCAGCGCCTGGAAATGCGTCATGTTCAGCGCGATGGCGGCCTCGATCTGCCCGCGCGCCACCGATTGCAGCCCGGCGCGGTAATTCTCGGCCTCATACGCCGCATAATTCATCCCCAGCGCCAGCACGCCGGCCACGAAGGGCGACAGGCGCAGGCCGATCCCCGGCAGGGCATAGAAGATGAACAGGATCTGGATCAGCAGCGGCGTCCCGCGCACGATCTCCACATACAGCGTCGCCAGCGCCCCCAGCCAGCGCGGGCCGTAACGGCGCATCAGCGCCAGGGCCAACCCCAGCCCCACCGCCAGCACCATGGCGCAGGCCGACACCGCGAAGGTCAGCACCGCACCATGCAGCAGCAGCGGCAGAAAGCTGACATAGCGGTCGAACCGCGCCCGCCAGCCCGTCGCGGGCGCGGTGGCGGCCCGGTAATGGTCCCAGGCATCGGGCGCGATATCGGGGGTCGTGGCATCGCCGGTCAGGGCGGCCATCGCGGGCGTCCATAATTTCCAGCGCGCCAGGATCCGGTGCAGTTCGCCGTCCCGCATCATGCCGTCCAGCGCCGCGTTCACCTGGTCGCGCAGCGCGGTATTGCCCTGGGCGAAGGCCACGCCATAGGCCACCTGCCCGATCGGCTCGCCCACCAGCTTCAGGTCCGGGTCCGGCGAACCGTAATAGAGCGCGATGGTGCCATCCAGCAGCACCGCATCCAGCCGCCCGTTCTTCAGGTCGGTATAGGCGTTGGTCTCTTCCTCGTACGCGCGGATGCGGATCGACGGGTCGGCCTGCAACATGCGCTCGGCCGTGGTGTCCTTCAGCGTGCCCACCACATGCCCGTGCAACGCCGCCAGCGTGTCCAGCCCCTGCTGGTCACGGCGCACGGTGATGCGCTCGGTCGTCATGTAATAGGGGCGGCTGAACAGCACCCCCTGCTCATGTTCGGGCGTGATCTCGATTCCGTCGATCACCATGTCGTACAGCCCGCGTTGCAGGCCGGGGATCAACCCATCCCAATCGTTCTGCACAAACAGGGCCGGCCGGCCGAGCCGGCGGGCGATCGCCTGAGCGATCTCGTATTCGTATCCGGTCAGACGCGACTGGTCGGCCGGATCGTGAAAGACGAACGGCACATTGGCTTCGGCATCCGACGCCCAGCGCAAGGGCGCGGCATGGCCGGCGACGGAGCAAACCATCGCCACCAGCGCCAGCAGCAGGCCCACCACGCCCTTCACAGCACGGACCTCAGAAACTTCCGGGTCCGCGGGTCCTGCGGGTCCACGAACAGCCGGTCGGGATCATCGGCCTCGACGATCTCGCCCCCATCCATGAACACCACCCGGTCGGACGCCGCACGGGCAAAGCGCATGTCATGCGTCACCACCAGTTGGGTCATCCCCTCGTCATCCAGGGTGCGCATCACCGACAGCACCTCCTCGGCCAGTTCGGGATCGAGCGCCGAGGTCGGTTCGTCATACAGCATCACATCGGGGCGCATCGCCAGCGCCCGCGCAATGGCCGCGCGCTGCTGCTGCCCGCCCGACAGCGTGTCGGGATAGCGCGCGGCCATGGCCGACAGACCCACCTTGTCCAGCAGGGCCAGCGCCTCGGCGCGCGCGGCCTCGGCCGGCACGCGCTTCACCTGCACGGGGGCCAGCATCACATTGTCCAGCACGGTGCGATGGGGAAACAGGTTGAAGGACTGGAACACCATGCCGACATGCGCGCGCAGGCGATGGGCGGCATCCTCTTCCTGACGGGTCCAGCGTCCACCGGTGCGCGTAATCGTCACGCCGGCGATCTCCACCGTCCCGGAATCGGGAATTTCAAGAAAATTAAGGCAGCGCAGGAAAGTCGATTTCCCGCAGCCCGACGGCCCGATGATCGAGACCAGCTCGCCCCGCGCCATCTCCAGCGAGATGCCCCCCAGCACCGCATGGCCGTCAAAGACCTTGCGGATCTGATCGGCCCGCAGGACGGACCCAGCAAAAAACGCCGGCCCGGGGTTCCCCGGGCCGGCGCCCGCCTCGTCAGCCGGGAGGAAAGCCCGTTCCGGCAGCGTCAGTCATCCCGCGGCACACCTAATGCAGGAGGCCACCATGCCGGGAAT
>NZ_JBDNXE010000188.1:0-1217 GCF_047721585.1 Gluconacetobacter sp. | reverse complement strand
CCCCCCCCCCCCCGCCCCCCACATCCCCGCGTTGGCGTCCCCCGCCCCCCCCCGCCCCCCCCCCCCACCCCCGCCCGCGGGGGCCGCCCCGCCCCCCCCCGCCAGACTCGTCAGACGGAAGAAAAGACCGTTCAGGCAGCTTCAGTCATCCCGCGCAACACATACTGCAGGATGCCACCATGCCGGTAATACTCGACCTCGTCCAGCGTATCGACGCGGCAGAGCAGCGGCACCGTTTCCTTGGTGCCGTCGGCACGGGTGATGTCCATGTCGATCGTCATCCGGGGGGTGATGGTCTCCAGCCCCTTGATGTCGATGATTTCGTCACCCTTCAGGTTCAGCGACTTGCGCGTCGTGCCGTCCTTGAACAGCAGGGGCAGCACACCCATGCCGACCAGATTGGAGCGATGGATGCGCTCGAAGCTCTCGGCGATCACGGCGCGAACGCCCAGCAGCAGGGTGCCCTTCGCCGCCCAGTCGCGCGACGACCCCATGCCGTATTCCTTGCCGCCGAACACGACCAGGGGCACGCCCTCGGCCTTGTATTCCATCGCGACATCGTAGATCGAGCCCTCCTTCCCGTCGGGGAAGTGCTTGGACAAGCCCCCTTCGGTACCCGGCAGCATCTCGTTCTTGATGCGGATGTTCGCGAAGGTGCCACGGACCATGATGCGGTCGTTGCCCCGGCGCGAGCCGTAGGAGTTGAAATCCTTCGCCGAAACCTGGTGCTCTTTCAGATAGACACCGGCCGGCGAGCTTTCCTTGATCGCACCGGCCGGCGAGATATGGTCGGTGGTGATGTTGTCGCCCAGCAGCGCCAGCACGCGAGCACCCACGATGTCACCCTTCGGCTTGGGCTCCGGCGTGATGTCCTGGAAGTACGGCGGGTCCTGCACGTAGGTCGAGGTCGGGTCCCACTTGTAGGTCTCCGAACCGGTCGCGACCTTCAGGGCCTGCCATTCCTTGGTGCCCTTGCCGATCTGGCTGTACCGCTTGATGAACTCTTCACGGTTGATCGAAGAGCCGATCAGGTCCGCGATCTCCTTGTTGGTCGGCCAGATGTCCTTCAGATAGACCGGCTTGCCGTCCTTGGAGGTGCCGAGCGACACGGTGGTGATGTCCTCGCGCATCGTGCCGAGCAGCGAGTACGCAACCACCAGCGGCGGGCTGGCCAGATAGTTGGCGCGCACGTTGGGCGAGATACGGCCTTCGAAGTT
>NZ_JBDNXE010000187.1:0-5661 GCF_047721585.1 Gluconacetobacter sp. | reverse complement strand
GCGCAGGAAACGCGCGTCGGATCGCCACCAGTGCACATTTACGGTCAGGATTTTACCGGCGTTCTTCGCGGATTGATATCCCAACCCCCTGCGGCACATACTGCGCCTGCCGATCCGCCCCGGTCGGCCCGCCCGGCACGCGCCCTTCCCTGATCTGCGCCATCAGTTCCCGATGGCCCGATTCCTGCGCCGCCATATCCTCACGGTACCACTCGGCCGGAATCTCCATCAGGTAAGCAACCTGCGCCCCGCCGCCCCGCGCCACACCCACCGTCATGCTCACGGGTTTTCCCGATTCATCCAGAACCTGACTATACCCCGCATCCCCGGCCCGCGCGATCCGCCCCGGTTCGTCATTGAACCAGTGCCGGTGGTACCCCTCCCGGTCGGGATAAGCCAGCTTCTGCTCCCGCAACCCGAACGGCCGCCGCGACACCCCCCGCTGCCGCCCGGCAACAGCCCCCGGCACCGCACCGGCCGCCGCACCGGCCGCCGCACCCTGGGCGCCACCCTGCGCCACCCGGCTCCGCGCCGCCTCGTTCAACGGCACCCGCCCGCGCGTATCCTCGCTCATGCGTCGTTCTCCCAGTAATAGCCGGCCCATTCATCCTTCGTCAGCGGCTTGCCCTTGCCCGCCAGCGCCCGCGCATAGCGGTCATATTCCCGCCGCGCCTCCACCGGCAGCGCATCGAACCCACGCGGATTCCCCCCGCGCCCGCCCTCACCGCGCGAGGGGCTGACCGGCGGCGGCGCCTCCCGGCGCCGGTTCTCGAACAGCGCCGGATGCAACTGCCGCACCTTGCGCCGGGTAATCTCCAGCCGCTCCGCCAGGCTCAACCCCGGATGCTGCCGATCCACCGCCGACTGGATCGCAATCGCATCCTGCCGCGCCTCCGCATTGCGCGAAAACCACGGATTCGCCTGCACGAAATCCATAATCTCCACCGGCATACTTTCCACCCGCTCCACCGGAGCCGGCACAGGGGCCGGCGCGGCCTCCTCCGCCCGTGCCGGCGGCAACGGCGCCGTATCGCGCAGATCCTGCAAATCCCGCTCGGCCACGGCAAACGCGGTCGTATCGCCACTGGCCACCGCCGCCTGTCGCCGCCCCTCGATATCCCGCACGGCGCGCTGATACGCCCGCTCGTCGGCCCGCCGCGTGCGCTCCGTCAGGTCCGCCAGCGCCTTCTGGCTGTCGCGCAACTGCGCCTGCATGCTGGCATAGCGCCCATCCAGCGCGCGATATTGCTGCTGCAACACCGGCAACAGCGTCATCCCCCGGTCGAGAAAATCCCGCGCCGGCCGCCATTTCTCCGCATCGCCGCGAAAATCGTCGCGCGGCACCCAGCCCATCCGCCGCGCCTGCGCCTCAACCTCCGGGTCCGCGTCGGCCTCGACAGCCGCCGCCACCGCGATCGCGGCAATGCAACGCTGCGACATCAGCCGGTACAGTCGCCCATCCTCACCCTTCAGCAACTGCCCGGCATACCGCTCGAAATAAACCCGGTCCCCGGCCGCAGGAATCGTCCCCACCCACTGCCGCGTGCCATCATCGTTCCAGCGAAACGCCGCCGGCCCCACCGCGATCACGGTGCCATGCTCGGCCGCCAACGTCTGGCGCTCCACATATTCCGCCGGCAACTGCACCGCCCCGCTGGTCATCTCGGCATGCACATCCGCCAGCACCAGAATCTTGTCATCCAGCGGCACATACCCCGCCCGATTCACCCCATCCCAAACGGAAACAACGAATTCCTGCTGGTCGAATTTCAGAATGCGTCCCTCACGCATCGCCACCCTCCTTCTCTCCCGGCCCCTGGCCGTAAAACGCCCGCATCGCCGCCCATTGCAGTTCCGCCACCTCGGCCGCCAGAGCCACCCGGCCCCGCGCCTCATGCTCCTGCGCCAGCGTAATCGTCCCCGCCCGCCACTGGCCCAGCATCCGCTGCTCGATGCTCTCGCCATAATCCGTCAGAAACAGACGCACCGCCCGCGTCACCGGATGATGCCGCCAGGCCCGAAACGCCTCCTCCGACAGATCGTCCAACATCGCCTGACGCTGCTCCATCGAGGGATTTCCTTTTTTCCGGTTCTCTTCTTTTTCTGAAGAAAAAGAAGCAAAAAGACTTTTTCGACGTTTCTCGATAGCATCTGGGTGGTAAGGGAGTATTCCCAAAAATCCATAGCTTTATATTTTTATACTACAGAACAAAACACAGCGTCACACCCACCCCACCACCCCCACCGAACCCAAACAGATCAAAAGTTTTTTGGTTCTTTTTTTTCAAAAAAGAACGCCCTTCTCACCCCCGATCGGCTTTCCGGGCCTGAGCCAACCGCAAAGCCGCCTCCGCGAGTGTCGAGACCTGTTCCGCCGCCTCGCTCCCGGCGCGCATCTCCATCTCCTGCGCCTCCCGGCGCGCCCGCAGATCCAGTTCCGCTGCCCGCGCCATGGCGGTCGGATCGGGCGCGGGACTGGGCCGCAGCACCTTGTCCACCAGCCCGATCGCGGCGGCCTCGAAGGCACGACGACGGATTTCATGCCCGTCGCACCAGGGATCATCCTTGAACGCCAGCAGAAAATTCGCGCGCGCCAACTGCTGCATGTCGGTGACGATCTCGGGGTCCGACACCGGCTCCACCCCGCCCGCCTGCTCATAATCCGCGCGGGTCACACGAAAGAACGCGCTGCCCTCCCGAAAGCCCGCCTCATCGGGCAGATAAAGCCGGTTCAGCCGATAGAGCTTGCGAAACTCAGCCCCCAGACTGCGATGAATCCGCTTGAAGATGGCACTGAACACTTTCAGCCCCTGCTGGATCACCGCCAGCCCCAGCATACCGGACACATTCCCCCCCGGCATGGCCCCGGAGAGGATATCCTTCACCGACGCAATCTCCCGCCCGGCATCGACCAGAAACCCAAGAAGCTGGAACAGCACCGGATTCGGCCCCGGAAACTGCATGGGCACCAGGTTCTCGCGCAGCGTGGCACCCGGCGTATTCACCACCTTGTACTCGCCCACCTGAAACCGCACCGATCCGGTATTCAACGACATGCCGGAACCCACGAACCCACCTCCGGCATTGGCCAGATGCGCGGCATCGAACATCTGGTTCAGGCTGGTATTCACCGCCGCATTCAGCGGATGCAGCAACGTGCCGAACCCGATATCGTAGATCGCGGAATCCGGAGACGGAATAAACGAGAATTTGGTATAATACGAAATCGCCTCGATCCGCCGGATACGATGATCCCGCGCATCGAACATCACCCCATCCATGTCGAACCCGGCGGAAATCCGCGCCAGTTTCCCGGAATCGCGGGCAATGGTCACGATATAGGGCTCGGCATACCCGTCCCCGTCCAGGTCCAGCCGCCGATGCTGTTCCAGAAACGTCACCGGCGCGTCGCTATCCTCGCCGGCGTCATGGTTGCCGCCATAATCATGGTCCAGAAACAGCCCGGCCCGAATACGTTCCTCGATCTCCCACGGATAGAGGTCGATCTCCTCGGTAATCCGCGGCGCGGTCGCGAAGGATTTGGCGTGGTAGTCGATGCACAGCATCAACGGGTCCACCGTCTCGCTGACATTGCGCTGCAATGCCGGGTCGAAATAGGTCTTGCGGAACATGGTGCCGACAATGGCCAGCTTCAGCAGCAGCTTGTCGGTCTGTTCCTCCCACTCGGCCATTTCATCCAGCAACTGCCAGCTCATATGCCGGCCGATCGCCGTCGCCCGCGCCCGCTTCGCCCCCGGCGGCACCAGCCATAGCGGCGCGCCGTCCGGCCCCGCCAGCACCTGCCCCGGCCGCAGAGGGTCGGGCATCGGCACGCCGGAATCATCGCCCAGCACGGTGCCCCGCACCACGTCCCGATCGCGCACGATGCCCGGATAGGCCCGCGCGGCAAACTGCACCGCCGCCACCGTCAACAGCGGATAGATCACGTTGGACGCCCCAGGCCAGGGATAGGTCTTGGGCTCGGCCACCTGCTGCGCCAGATCCAGCCAGCGGCGGCAATTCTCCTTCCACTCGGCGCGCGTGGCCTCGTCGGCACGCCAGTCTCGCGCCACCCGGTCGGCCACCTGCCCGTGCCGCGCATCGTCCAGTTCCACGGCGATGTTCGGCATCTCGATCCAGCGCCGCAGCCGCTCGGCCAGATCCATATCCGGCCCATCCAGCCCCTCACCGCCCAAGCCCACACCGTCCATGTCCGCCCCGTCCGACCCCGCGCCGCCCAGGCCCACGCCGCCCAATTCAACGCCGCGCAGTCCAACGCCACGCAGCCCCACACCGTCCGCGTCCGGCCCGCTCCGCTCCGTGCCTTCCATGCTCATCGCCCCTCCCCACCGGGCGCGAACTCACCGCACACATGCTCGGGCACCACCGGCGGAAAGGTGGCAAAGGGCTGCGGCGCCAGTTGCCCCACGCGCGGCGCCCCCTGCGGCACCAGCACCACCGTCACCTGCGGCGGATAGCGCCGGCACACCACATCGCTCCCCTCCACGCCATGATGGCGGCACTGGCGGCAGGTACGCCGCCCCAGCCCCCCAGGCGCGCCCGGATGCGCGCTCATATGCGCGGGCAACAACAGTCCAGCCATGTCAGTACCCCGTAATGCTCGATCGCGTCCGCCCGTCATCGGGCAACTCCCGCCACATCCCGTCCGCCGCCGCCCCGCCGGCCCCGCGCAGTTCGCTGCCGAACAGCCGCGTCGCCACGTATTGCAGCGCATCCATCACATGCGACCACCGGTTCTTCTCCGGCCGGTCGGTATAGCGTTCACCACTCACCTGCATGCGCCGATACTGGTATCCACCCATCAGCGCCCGCCGCACGGTCGTGCAGCGCGGATGTAGCACAAAACCCGGCGCCGCCCCGTCCAGCAGGGTGCGCAACGGCCGCCGCACGCTCTCGAGGCGGATCGCCAGCGTCTGCATCCCCGGCTCGATCGCAATCCCCCGCGCATGCAGAATTTCAAAACAGGTCCGCTCGTCGGTCTGCGCCTTCTGCATCCCCGCCGGATCGCCGATATCCACAAAGGATGTCTCGGGAAAATGCTGCGCCGAATGCCGCGCCACGATCTCGGCAAACCGCTCGATCCCCATGGCGTCCGACACCAGCTCGTCCACCACGATCCACTGGCCGGAGGGCAGCATCTGCGTAAACACGCAGGCCGGCGTCAGCCCGAAATCCCACCCCCGATAAACCGGCAGCGCCGGCACCGTCCGGCAGTCCCGGCAATGGAACCCATCGTTATACTCGCCAAAGACCGGCCGCCCTTCCATGACGAACCCGTAATCCCCGTCGATATAAACCTTGTTCCAATCGTCGCTTTTCCCGACAGCCAGCCGCTGGTAATAGCCGGGCGGCAGATTGTCCAGATTCTCCGCCGCCGCCGCCCGCCCACCGGGCTGGCGAAAGATCCGCGCAAAGCGTTCCACACTCATCCCAGGGATCACCTGCGCCAGCGCCGCCACCGCCTCCCCATGGTCCTTTTCCTCGAAAAACCGGTACCAGTCCGATTCCGCATCCGGCGGATTGGTATCCATGATCACACCCGACCACGTCGCCCCGCCATCCCGCCGCGCGGGGTAGCGCCCCCCCCCCCCCAGCCCCCCCTCGATGAAAGCCCACCGCCCATACCCCGCCACGGTGACC
>NZ_JBDNXE010000186.1:0-5705 GCF_047721585.1 Gluconacetobacter sp. | reverse complement strand
TACGGGGGGCTTGCGGGGGTCGGCTCGGGGCCTTTGGCGGCGCGGGCGCGGGCCATCTCGGCTTCCAGCCCCGCGTTGAGTTCCGCCCCCAGCATGATGACGTAGGCGGTCACGAAGAACCACATCATCGTTGCCGCCACCGCGCCCAGCGGCCCGTATGTGGCGTTGTAGGGGGCGATAGTGCCGATATAGTACGAGACCCCGAGCGACGTGACGATCCAGATCAGCGTCGCCGCGCAGGAGCCGGGCAGGATGTGGCGCCATGGGACGGCCGGGCGGCTTGGCCCGAGCCGGTAGAGCAGGGTGCAGGCCACCAGCACGAACAGCAGCAGCAGGATTGGGCCGCCCATCTGCACCAGCAGTTCGACCGACCAGGGTGGCGGCGCCAGGCCGAGGCGCTCGGGGAGGAAATTGATCAGGACCGGCAGCGCCACCATCACCGCCAGCGTGAGCACCGCGCCGCAGATCGCGCACAGCGTCATGCCGATCGCCACCATCTGGAAGCGGATGAAGCCCCGCGTCTCGGTGGTGCCGTAGGCGATATTGACGGCGGAGATGATCGAGCGCGTGGCGGCCGAGGCCGACCAGAGCGCGATGCTGGTCGAGATGATCAGGTTGAGCGTCAGCGACGAATGGGGTTCGGCCGCCAGGGTGTGGATGCGTTCGCCGATCAGGGTGAAGGCGGCGGGCGGCAGCAGGTGCCGCAGCAGGTCGAGCTGCGGTTCCACCGTGTCCGGGTCCAGCACCAGTCCGTAAATCGAGATCAGGGTGCTGATGGCGGGGAAGAGGGAAAGCGTCGCGTAGAACGCGCACCCCGCCGCCGCCAGGGTGATCTGGTCCGATGTCAGGTTGCGCAGGATGCGGCGCAGGACCGGCCGCCAGAGTTGCCGCGGATCGATGGCCCCAGAGGCGAGGTGCTCAGAGGCGACGTGCTCTGGGGCGAGGTGCTCAGGGGCGGGATGTCCAGGAGCGAGATGCTCGGATTTTTCGGGCTGCGGGACGATCAAGCTGGCTCCGTCGGTCGGGTAGGGGGCGGCCTGCGCCCCAGGGTGGGCGGCCATCGCCCGGCGGGTATCCACTACCTAACGAAAAAACATGCGGAGGGGACGATTTTTCTGTTGCGCGCCGAATGCTTTGCCCCCATATGCGCTCTCCACGCAACAACGCACGTGCCACTGGCCCTCTGAGGTTACGCAACGACGTCAAGCGTTCTGGCAATTGGGGGTTCTTTGGAACCCGGTTCTGGTCGCTGGTCCGTTAGACCGTTTCGCAACACCTGTCCGGCTTTCGTCCCGGATGGATTTCACAGAAGGGATTTGGGTGCGATGACTCCCAAAATCGCCCATTTTCTGGCGGAGCATTCGCCCGCCACGCCCTGCCTCGTCGTCGATGTCGATCGCGTCGAGGCGCGCTATCATTCGCTGCGGCATGTGCTGCCGCTGGCGCGCATCTATTATGCCGTGAAAGCCAATCCGGCGGAAGCGATTCTGCGCCGGCTGGTCTCGCTGGGTTCGTCCTTCGACGCCGCGTCGTGGGAAGAGATCCGCATGTGCCTCGATGCCGGGGCGCAGGCGCGGGACATCTCGTTCGGCAATACCGTCAAGAAGGTGTCGGCGATCGCCAATGCCCATGCGGCCGGTGTGACGATGTATGCCTTCGACTGCATCGAGGAACTGGAAAAGCTGGCCCGCCATGCGCCGGGGGCGCGCGTCTATTGCCGCCTGATCGTCGAGAACGAGGGTGCGGAATGGCCGCTGTCGCGCAAGTTCGGCACCACGCTGGACAGCGCGCGCGACCTGATGCTGCGCGCCCGCGACCTGGGGCTGGACCCGTATGGCCTGTCGTTCCATGTCGGCAGCCAGCAGACGACGACCGATGCGTATGAAGCCGCGATCGCGCGGGTTGGCATGCTGTTTACCGACCTGGCCTCGGCGGGGTTGAACCTGCGCATGGTCAATCTGGGCGGCGGCTTCCCGATCCGCTACCGCGAGGACGTGCCGGAGATCGACCGGTTCGCGCTGGCGATCAGCCATGCGATGACCGAGCATTTCGGCAATGACCTGCCGGAAATGATCGTCGAGCCGGGCCGCTTCATCGTCGGCGATGCCGGGGTGGTGTCGTCGGAAGTCGTGCTGGTGACCAATCGCGGGCTGAAGGACGATACGCGCTGGGTGTATCTGGATATCGGCCGGTTCGGTGGTCTGGCTGAGACCGAGGGCGAGTCGATCCGCTATGGTATCCGCACGCCGCATGATGGTGGCGCGACGGGGCGGGTGGCGATTGCCGGCCCGACCTGCGACGGCGCGGACATCATGTACGAAAAGGCGCCCTACGCCCTGCCGCTGGATCTGGCGTCGGGCGACCGGATCGAACTGCTGTCGACCGGGGCGTATGTCTCGACCTACTGCTCGACCCGGTTCAATGGTTTCGCGCCGCTGACCGAGCATTATATCTGAAGCTGGCGGCCCCCCTTTCGTGGGGGTCTTCGGTGGGCAGTCTCCTTGCGAAACCCGTCGCCTCTGGCGACGGGTTTTGTGTTCAGGGGGGTGTCGGCAGTCATAATAAAACCATCTTCCTGGGATTTTCTGGCATAGGTCGCTGGTTGACCCCAAGCGTGCCGGTATGCGGAAGCAGGACCGGAGAGGTCCTGTTTTGTATGGACGATCTCATGACGCGCGCACGGGAACGATCCATTTCCATGGGTCAGCCGGTTTCTTCCTCAGGTGGATCATCATCAACGGTCGAGGCAGCTATGCTGGAAAGATCGCAGGCGCGCGCGCGGGAAAAGGTCAGCGTTCGCGCGATGGCGCATTCTCTCATCGTCGTGTGTGGCGATGGCGCGCGCGGCGTGACGATGCGTCATATCGCCCGCTGCCTGGATCAGGATCTGCCTGACGATGTTCTGTTCTGGCTGAAGGTCCGTAATCAGATCGACTGGCTTATGCGGACCAGCCGGCGCGAGGGCGACAGCATCCAGTAATTACGCATCACGATTGGGTTTCCAAAGGGCGATGCCCTTTGGCGGGGTTCGGGGCGGCGCCCCGACCTGAAGCCATCTGCGCAGCAGGCGATTGGCGGGTGTCGAGACCAGCCTGTCGGTCGCCCGTCCCAGCAGCCAGGACAGGGCGAAGGCGGGCGGAAACCAGAGCCAGCCTGTGCGCATGGCGCCGCCGCTGAGGTGGAACAGGCCGACGAGCGGGAACACCACGAACATGTGGGTCAGGTAGATTTCGTAGCTCATGAAGCCGTAGGAGCGCAGCCATCGTGTGCCGTGCATCAGGCGGTGTTGCCCCCAGCCCCACTGGAAGGCGACCAGCAGCAGGGCGCAGCCGAGGGTCAGCACCAGCATCGTCATATTGCCCAGCAGGCTCCAGAGTGCATGTTCCCCAAGGAAAACAGCCAGCAGCGCCAGGAGGGCGAAACAGCCCGTTGCGTTGACGATGCCCGCACGCGGCGCGGGGCGGCCGGCGACCGTCACCGCCGCGCAGACACCGGTGGCGATGGCCGCGAGTCCGGGCAGGTAAGCCTTTTCCCGCCAGATCTCCGGAGCGTTGGCCAGGGCGTCGAGGGCGAACGGCAGCGACAGGGCGAGGAGCGCGAACAGGCTTGTGCGCAGGCGAGGGATGCTTGCCAGGCAGAGGCAGAGGGCTGGAAAGCCCAGATAGAAGAGTTCCTCGATCGACAGGGACCATAATACGTCCCAGCCGCCCGGCAGGTAGCCCGTGTGCCCTTCGTACCAGTTCAGGTGCATGGTCAGGGCGGAGACGATCGCGCGCGGCAGGGTCTGGTCGGCGCGGGTGATGGTGTAGTCGGGCACGCCGAGCAGGTCGAGCACGGAGAGGATGGCGACCAGGACCAGCAGGCAGGGTGCGATGCGGGCCAGCCTGCGGGCATAGAAGGCGCGCGGGTCCAGCGTGGACAGGGAGCCCGAGCGCCGGATCGTGTGGCTGGTGACGAGGAAGCCCGACACGACGAAGAACAGGAACACGGCTTCGTAGCCGAACCAACTGAAGAGGCGCAGGAGCGGCAGGGGGACGATTCCGGCGAGGCCGGTCTTCGCCAGGGGAATCCGCAGCGCCATGTGGTGCGAGACGACGAGGAGGATCGACGCGCCGCGCACGAGGTCGATGCCGGGATTGCGGCCGTCGAGCGTGCCGGTTCCGGCGGCGGCGTTGGTCATCTATTCGACGGCGGCGCGCAGGCCGGCGCCGGCGGCCAGCGGGCAGAGCGGGAGCGCGCCGGCGAGGAAGGCGCCCAGAAGTTCCAGGTCCGGCCGCCAGGAAAGGCCGGTCTGTGCGGCGTCGAGCGCCGCCGCGCCGAAGATGAGGGCGGGGGTGGCCAGCGGCAGTACCAGCAGCGGCAGCAGCACGCCGCCCCGGCGCGCGCCCAGCACGATCGACGCCGCCATGCCGCCGATCAGCGACAGGATTGCGGTGCCCAGCGCCAGGCCGCCCAGCAGGATCGGCAGGACCGGCAGCGGCAGGCCCAGCATGATGGCCAGCGGGGCGGCGGCCAGCAGCAGCGGCAGGCCGGTGGTGAGCCAGTGCGCGATCATCTTGGCCAGCGCCACCAGGGCGGGCGGCAGGCCGGACAGCATGAGCTGGTCCAGCGAGCCGTCTTCCAGTTCCGACCCGAACAGGCGGTCCAGCGGCAGCAATGCGGCCAGCAGGGCGCAGACCCAGACGATGCCGGGGGCCATGCGGCGCAGCAGGTCCGGCGACGGGCCGAGGGCGAGGGGGAACAATGCGCCGGCGAGAATGAAGAACAGTACCGACCCCAGCGTGTCGGCGCCGTGGCGCAGCGCCAGACGCAGGTCGCGGCCGATGACGGCCGCCAGCAGGGCGGGAATGGATGCGCGCATGGGTCCGGCTTTCATGACCACGACCCCATATCAAGCTCTTTCGCGGCATCCACGGCGATGGCGCCGGGCAAGGCCAGGGTGCGTGCGTCGGGCAGGGGCAGGGGGACGTGGGTGGTCGCGATCACGATTCCGCCAGCCTCGCGGTGGGTCTTGAACAGGGTTTCCAGCAGGCCGATGGAGCGTGTGTCCAGCCCCAGGCTGGGTTCGTCGAGCAGCCAGAGCGGCGCACGGGACAGCACCACCCGCGCCAGGGCGGCGCGGCGCTTCTGCCCGGCCGAGAGCATGCGGGCCGGCAGGTCGGCCAGGGGCAGAAGATCGAGCGATTCCATGGCGTGGTCGGGGTTCGACCCGGCCGCGCGGGCGGGCAGGGCCAGGTTCTCGCGCAGGGTCAGGCCGGGTTTCAGGGCGTCCTGATGGCCCAGATAGGCTACGCGTTCGGCATGGGCGGTGCGGTCGGCCAGGGCGTCGATCCCGGACCACAGGACATGGCCGCCTTCCGGTTTGCGCAATCCTGCGAGAACGCGCAGCAGGGTCGACTTTCCTGCACCGTTCGGGCCGGTCAGCAGCAGGGCCTCCCCGGCGTCCAGGCGCAGGCCGACCCCGTCGAGAACCAGTCTTTCCCCCCGAAAAACAGAGATATTTTCGACATTCAGCAGCGGGCTGGCAGGGGGGCGGGAGGCAGGGATGGCGATCGTCCTCGGCTTGTGGGCGGCGGCGGCGGGGGGCCGCCCGCCCCCCCCCCCCCCCCGGGGGGGGGGTGGGGGGGGGGGGGGGTGGTAGCCCCGCGGGGGGTTTTTTTTGGCCCGGGGGGGGGAAAACCCGGGGTGGCGGAGGCAGACCCCCC
>NZ_JBDNXE010000185.1:0-5742 GCF_047721585.1 Gluconacetobacter sp. | reverse complement strand
CCGGCGGGGTCTGCACCCGGCGGCGCGGCAGGGGTGGCGCCGGGGGCGCGGGCGCGCAGGTCGCGGCGGACGATCTCGCGCCCGACCATGGTGGTGGCGAGGCCGGCGGCGGTGCAGTCCGCCGTGCGGTAGGTGCCGACATTGCGGCCGGCGCGCAGGATGCTGATGCGGTCGGAGATGTCGATGACCTCGTCCAGCTTGTGGCTGATCAGGATCACCGCGTTGCCCTGGGCGCGGAAGGCGCGCAGGGCGCGGAACAGGTCGCGCGTTTCGGCCGGGGTGAGCACGGCCGTCGGCTCGTCGAGGATCAGTAGGCGGGCCTGCCGGGCGAGGACGCGGAGGATTTCCACCCGCTGCTGCTCGCCGGCCGACAGGTCGGCCACGATGGCGTCGGGGCGGACGGAGAAGCCGAACCGCTCCGACAGCGCACGGGTGCGGGCTTCCAGCACCTTCGACGAGGCCAGGAAAGGGGTGTCGCGCCAGCCCAGGTGGATGTTCTCGGCCACCGTGAAGGCCGGGACCAGCTTGAAGTGCTGGTGGACCATGCCGATGCCGGCGCGGATGGCGTCCTGCGGAGCCGCGAAAACCTGGCCGTAGCCGTCGAGGATGATCTCGCCGCCGTCGGGCTGGTAGATGCCGGTCACCACGTTCATCAGCGTGGACTTGCCGGCGCCGTTTTCGCCCAGCAGGGCGTGGATCTCGCCCGGTGCGATGTCCAGGCTGACATCCTGGTTGGCGATCACGCCGGGGAAATATTTGCAGATGCCCTGCAATTGCAGGATCGGGGGGGTGCCGGGGGGGACCGGCGGCGGGGCGTCGTTTCGGGCGTGCGGCAGGTCAGTCAAGGCCGGTGACTCCTTCGACCGCCCAGTCCCATTGATAGATCCGGGCGTCGTCCATGACTTCGCCAGCCGGAACGCGCAGGCGGCCGGCGGCGTCGCGGATCGGGCCGCGAAACGGGTTGTAGCCGGCCATGATCCGCGTGCGCATCGCATCGGCCTGGGCTGCGACCTCCGGCGGTACGGTGCGGCCCCACGGATCGCGGTCCACGCCGTGGCCCAATGTGAGGAAGTGGCCCTGGGGCTGCCAGGTGCCGGCCAGGCGGGCGCGGACCTGGGAGACGTAATAATCGCGGAAATCGAGCGTGACGGAGCTGACATAGGCCTCGGGGCCGTACTGGCGCATGTCGGTGTTCCACATCGCGGCCTTGATGCCGCGCTGTTCGGCCACGCGCAGGTAGGCCGGTTCGTCCATGATGCCGCACAGGAAGTCGCAGCCGTTTTCGGCCAGCGCGGTGCCGGCCTGGGTGGCGGCCTGCGGGTCGAACCACGCGTTGATTGAAATCGCCTGCATCGTGACCGCCGGGTTGACCGAGCGCGCGCCCAGCAGCACCGCGTTGGTGCCGGCATAGACCGACGGGATGGGGAACGAGCCGATGAAGCCGATCTTGTTGGTGCGCGTCATCAGTCCGGCGGCGATGCCGATGATGTAGCTGGCATACCAGTGGGTGATGTAATACCAGCCCAGATTGCCGCTGACGGCGTGGCCGTCGCATTCCGTGAAGGCGACGTCGGGCGCGCGGTCGGAGACGT
Source organism: Gluconacetobacter sp. (assembly GCF_047721585.1). Lineage (NCBI taxonomy): Bacteria > Pseudomonadati > Pseudomonadota > Alphaproteobacteria > Acetobacterales > Acetobacteraceae > Gluconacetobacter > Gluconacetobacter sp. The sequence continues at coordinate 4,150 of NZ_JBDNXE010000185.1, read as the reverse complement.
CGCGGATGAAATCGCCGTAGTTGGAGGTGGCGATGACCATCTGTGCGCCCTCGGCCACGAACTGGCGGAAGATGCGGGTGGCGTCGGCCGAGTAGGGCACGCTTTCGACATAGATCGTGCGCAGGTTGGGGAAGGCCCGGCGCACGGCCTCCACGCCCTGATTGTGCATCATCGTCCAGCCGCCGTCGGTGATCGGGCTGGTATGGCCGAAGGCGACCAGAGCGTCGGCCTCGGCGATCGGGGGCAGGAGGCGGGGGTGTGCCCGCAGGCCGGGGGGACGCATGAGCCCGCTGCCGGCCGCTCCGGCGGCCAGGCCCAGCATATGTCGTCGGGATGTCAGAAGCCGTCTGTTCGGCGCGTGCGTGGTCATACCTGACCCGGAATGGTCATGGTTCCGCTTTCCCCTCTCGATGCTCGCCCGCACCGGTCCCACCCGGTGCCGGCGTTTCCCCCCGGAAACGGGTCGCCTCCTGTTCTACAGGCCGGCGAGTTCGCTGGCGTGGGCGCGGGTGATGCCGTGCCGGGCCAGGTCCTGCCATGTCGCCTGCGGATCGGAGCCGACCGCGCGGCATGCATCTTCGACCACGATCGTCTCGAAACCAAGGGCCTTTGCGTCGATGGCGGTGAAGCGCACGCAATAATCCAGGGCCAGTCCGGCGATGAAGACACGGTTTATGCCTAGTCCCGTCAGCCACGAATCCAGGCCGGTGCGGGTGGCGCGGTCGTTGTCCATGAAGGCCGAATAGCTGTCGATATCCGGGTCGCGGCCCTTGCGGATCACCATGCCGATTCGCGACTGGTGCAGGGCGGCCGCCAGTGCCGCGCCGTGGGTGCCTGCCACGCAATGGTCAGGCCAGTGATCGGTCGTGGCTTTCCGCCCGTGGGTGCTGGCGAAGGAGACGTGGCCGTGCGGATGCCAGTCCTGACTGGCGGCTTGCTGGCCGAAGGGCAGGAGGGTCAGGTGATTGATGACCGGGATGACCGCGTCGCCCTGCTGGACCGCCAGCGCGCCGCCGGGCAGGAAATCGTTCTGGAGGTCGATGACCAGCAGCGCATCGTGGGATGTGACATGGATCATGGCGGCTCTCCGTTCGGTACGGTTTCGGAACAGGGATGGCACGTTTCGGGCGGTCGGGCTATCGGGGATTCGGGGACGGAACGGGGGTGGCATGAGCCGGTGGGAGCGGATGCGTCTGGAACTGGATGGATGCGCCGCGGTGGAGGCCATCGTGGGCTTTGCCCATGAGCGCGCGGCGCTGATGGCGCTGGCGTGCGTGGTGGTGGAGACCGGGCCGGCGCGGGTGGTGCTCGACGTGGCAGGGCCGGAGCCGCTGGTCGGTGCTTTCGAGATGGCGTGCCGTCTGGGGCCGGCGGCGTGCCTGGTGCCGGTGGTGCGCTGCCTGCCGGTGGCGGGGGAGGATGAGGTTGAGGGGGGAGACGGAGTATGAGCGTGACGGGTGAGGGCGGATGGTATCCGCTGATGTTGTCGGCGGATCTGGCGCCCGGCACGACGGCCGGCAGCACCATGCTGGGGCGGGACCTGGCGGTGTGGCGCGACGGGCAGGGGCAGGCGCATGTTTGGGACGATCGGTGCCCGCATCGGGGGATGCGGTTGAGCCTGGGGTTCGTGCGTGAGGGCGTGCTGGCCTGCCTGTATCATGGCTGGCGCTTCGGGGCGGATGGGCGTTGCGTGCATATTCCGGCGCATCCCGACCTGTCGCCTCCGGGGACGATCCGGGCGGCGCCGCTGCGGGTTGTGGAGTGTTGGGGGCTGATCTGGGCTGCGGCTGCTGATGAAGGCGGGGCGTTGCCGGAGGATGATCCGGCGCTGGCTGCTGCGTCGTGGGTGCCGGTACGGTCGCTGCGGATCGAGGCACCGTGGCAGGGTGTGGCGGCTGCGATCGGGCTGCCGGAGGGAGAACTGGCTGCCGTGCTGGACCGTGATGTGGACGGCCGGGTGCTGGCGGCGCTGCTGCCGGTTGGCGAGGGCGAGGGCGCGTGCATGTTGCACCTGCTGGCGGCGGGACCTGCGGAGGTGGCGCGTCTGCATGATCTGGCCGATTGGGGGCAGGATGTGCGGGCGCGGGCGGAGGAGCGGGCCGGGCAGGTCTTTCTGGCGGGAGCCGTGGCATGAGCGCGTTGGTGCTGTACGACGACGAACTGGACGAGGATTGCTATCGGGTCCGGCTGTTTCTGTCGCTGCTGGGGGTGGAGGCGCGCCGGGTGGTGGTCGATGTCGTGCCCGGTGGGGAGCAGGACAGCGCGGCTTTTCGGGCGGTTTCGCCGGCCGGGGTGTTGCCGGTGCTGCGCATGGAGGGGCAGGCGGTCTGTGGTGCGCAGGCCGTGTTGCTGGCGCTGGCGCATGGACGGGCGGAATGGTTGCCTGAGGGGGCTGCGGATTTTGCGCGGGTTGTGCACTGGGTGCAGTTTGCCGGTGGGCCGTTGCGCGCGGCGTTGCTGATGCGGCGGGCCAGTCTGTTCGCAGGGGTGGGAGACGAACAGTCCGCCCGGCGGCGGGCGGCGGTGGCGGCGTTGCGGATCGTGGAGGACCATCTGGCCCATCGGTGGCTGGATGGGGGACAGTGGGTGGTGGGTGAGGGGCCGACGGTGGCCGATATCGCGTTGTTCCCCACCGTTGCGCTGTGTCGCGACTGGGGGGAGGAGCATTCCGCCTATCCGGCGCTGCGGCGCTGGGTGCGGGCGGTGCGGGCGCTGCCGGGTTTCGTGACCATGCCCGGTATTCCCGATTACGGCTGATCGGTTTCCGGACGGCGGGGGCGGCGCGTGACCAGGAGCTGGTTGATGCGGAAGCCTTCGACGTCCACGACCTCGAACAGGAAATTGGCGGCTTCGACCTTGTCGGCCTTGCGCGCCATGCGGCGCAGGCGGTGCATGACGAAGCCGCCGATCGTATCGAAATTGTGGCTGTCGGGCAGGTCGGGGACGCCGAGTTCGCGGATCACGTCGCCGATCGGGGCGGCGCCGTCGATCAGCCAGGAATTCTCGTCGCGGCGGACGATGGCCTGTTCCTCGAACGGGTTGGCCAGGCCGTCCATCAGCGCGCCCATGATGTCCTTGAAGGTGATCAGGCCGACGACCAGGCCGTATTCGTTGACGATCAGGGCGAAGCCGGCGCCGTGGGTGTCGAACTGGGCCAGCGTATCCCACAGGTTGAGCGTGTCGGGGAGCGAGAGCACGTCGCGCCGCATGCGGGTGATCTGCTTGGCCACCGGCAGGATCGTCGCCGTGGGGTCCACGTCCTCGGGCTTTTCCACCACGGCGGCCAGCACGTCCTCGGCGCGGATCGAGCCGATGACGTTGTCCAGCCCGCCATTGCAGAGCGGGTAGCGGGAATAGGGCTTGGCCCGCACCTTGTCGCGCTGGCTTTCCGCACTTTCCTGCATGTCGAGGAACACGATCTCGTCGCGCGGGGTCATGGCCGAGGTGACCGAACGGTCCTGCAGGCCGAGGACGTTCTGGATCATCTGGTGTTCCTGCTCCAGCAGGACGCCCGAGGCGGTGCCGGCGGCGAGGATCGCGCGCAAATCTTCCGGTGTGACCGGCTCGACGGCCGAGGCGGCGGGGATTTTGAGCGCGCGCAGGATGACGTCCGACATCTTGGAGAAGATCCAGACGAACGGGTACAGCACCTTCAGCGCGATGGCGGGGAACCAGCCGATGCTGAGTGCCACGCGGTCGGGCGCGTTCATGGCGATGCGCTTGGGCAGCAGGTCGGCGAACAGCACGAACAGGCCCGTGATCAGCACGAACGACAGGGTGGAGGCGACATGGCCGGCGACGGCCTCTTCCAGCCCGGCGTGGCGCAGGATGTCGGCCAGCGGCGGGGTGACCATGTCGCTGCTGATCACGCCGCCCAGCACGCCGACGGCGTTGAGGCAGATCTGGAGCACCGTGACCACCTGGCCGCTGTTGCGGCGCAGGCGGAGGAAATTGACCGCCCGGCTGTCGCCGGCCTCGGCGCGCGTGCGCAGCCGCACCTCGCGTGCCGCCGCGAACGAGATCTCGGACAGGGCGATCAGGATGCTGAACCCGATCAGGATGACGACCGCGACCAGTCCGGCCAGCAGCATCATGGCCGTGCCTCCGCCTGCGCGGCGAGCGCGGGGCAGGGTGCGGGGAGGGCTGCGGG
>NZ_JBDNXE010000184.1:0-5762 GCF_047721585.1 Gluconacetobacter sp. | reverse complement strand
GCCCCACCCTGACCCTTGGGGAGGATCTGCGTCGCATCCGCTGCGATCCCGATTTCTGGTATCCCGTGGCCTGGTCACGCGAACTCAAGGCCGGCAAGACCATCGGCACCCGCTATGCCGGCCTGCCGATCGCCCTTGTGCGCCCCGTTGAAGGCGATGTCTTCGCGCTGGAAGACCGCTGCGCCCATCGGCAGGTGCCGCTGAGCAAGGGCACGGTGAAGGGTCAGGCGGTGCAGTGCTGCTATCACGGCTGGGCCTATGGCCGCTCGGGCCGGTGCATCGACGTGCCCTATCTGGGCAAGGGCAAGCTGCCTAACGGCGTGAAGACCTATCCCTGCCGCGAGCAGGACGGGCTGATCTTCATCTTTCCCGGCGACCCGGAGAAGGCCGAGACCGTGCCGATGCCCCGGCTGTCGCAGGTTGCCAACCCCGACTACAAGACCCGCCGCTTCGGCCGGCATGTGAAATGCCACTACAGCTTCATGCATGAGAACCTGATGGATATGAACCATCAGTTCATGCACATGAAGCAGATGGGCCAGATGAAGCCGCGCTTCTTGGGCCAGGATCGTGGCCCCGGCATGATCGAGGCGCGCTATACCTTCGCCCGCACCGGCGGCAAGCAGCCGATCGGCGAGGCGCTGGTCTTCGGGCAGAAGCGCGACAACAGCGCGAAATTCGCCCATCGCGATGTCATGACCATCCGCACCGAATATCCGTACCAGACGCTGAAGATCGAGCCGACCGGCGGCGAGGCGGTGATGGATCTGTGGATTGCCTACGTGCCGCAGGACGAGGAACAGTTGACCAACCGGGTCTTCGGGCTGCTGTCGATCAAGCGCCCCAAGCTGCCGGGCGTGCTGGACCTGGCCTGGCCGTTCCTGGTCGCGTTTACCGAGCGGATCTTCCGCGAGGATCGCGAGATCGTGGAACTGGAGCAGAATGCCTGGAACGAACTGGGCGGCGACCATAACCAGGAAGTGTTCCCGGTGATTCGCGACCTGCGCCAGCTTCTGGCCGAATGCGGCATGCGCGTACCCGAGATCGGCTGAGGGTTTCGCAAGCTCCATGTCAGTTCCATGATCGACGAGCGGACGGATACCACCCTGGAGGCCGGCCCCTTCAGGCTGCGGGCGCTTGTGTCGTCGGACGCGGGCGCGATGCACCGGCTGGTCAATGACTGGAGCGTGATCCGGATGCTCAGCCGGGTGCCGTTTCCCTACCCGCGCGGGCTGACGGATGAATGGATCGCCTCGACCGCCGAACTGGCGCGGCGGGGGGCGGCCTATCATTTCGCCATTACCCACCCCGAATCGGATACGCCCGATTCTCTGATCGGCTGCATCGGGTTGCAGGTCGATCGGGGCCGCCGGTCGGCCACCGTGGGATATTGGGTCGGCCGCCCTTACTGGAACCGCAAGGTCGCCACCAGCGCGGTGGGGCGGATCGCGCGCTGGGCGCTGGCCAACATGCCGGTGGACCGCGTGGCCGCCGCCGTGGCGCATGATAACCCGGCCTCGATCGCCGTGCTGCGGCGGCTGGGGTTTCGCGAGACCGGAACCGGGCACCAGGAATTCGTCTCGCGCGGCGGGGAGCATCCGGTGCTGCTGTTCGAGGCGAACCGGGAGGATATGGCGATGGATGCGTCGTCCGGCGCCGCGACCACTCAGGCCGGGGAGCGGAAGCGCGTGGTGCTGGTGGCCGCCGTCGCGCTGATCGATACCGATGGCCGCATTCTTCTGGCCCGTCGGCCGGAAGGCAAGCCGATGGCGGGGCTGTGGGAGTTCCCCGGCGGCAAGGTCGAGGCCGGGGAGACGCCGGAGGCGGCGCTGATCCGCGAACTGGACGAGGAGCTTGGCCTGGATGTCAGCCGGTCCTGCCTCGCGCCCTATACGTTCGTGTCGCACGATTACGGGCATTTTCATCTGCTGATGCCCGTCTATGTCTGCCGGCGCTGGAAGAATGTGCCCCGCCCGCGGGAAGGCCAGACGCTGGCGTGGGTTCGGGGGGACGATCTTTCGGCCTATCCGATGCCGGAAGCGGATCTGCCGCTGGTGCCTCTGCTGCGCGATCTGGTGTGAGAGACGGCGACGGCCGGCCCTCTGCATGGAGACCCTCTATGGGGCGGCCCTCGGTGGGGCGACCCCCTCTATAGAGCGAATGGTGCGTCTAGCGTGAAGGTGGCCTGTTTCTGGCCGGCGATGCTGGTGCCGAAGGCGAACAGGCTGCCGCTCAGGGGCTGGTCCACGAGTTGGCGGGCCGACAGGCCCTTGCGGGCGGTGGTGACGAAGACGGTGCGGTAATCGGCGCCGCCGAAGGCGACCTTGGTGACGTTGCGGGCCGGCATGGGAATGGGCTCGACCCTGGTGCCGTCGGGGCCCAGACGTTCGATCCGCCCGCCGTCCCATACGCCGACCCAGAGGAAGCCCGCGCTGTCGACCGCGATGCCGTCGGGGTAGCCGTCCCGCAGGGTGGCGAAGACCCGGCGGTTCGACAGGGTGCCCTCGGGCGACACGTCGAAGGCGTAGACGGTCCGGGCGGGTGAGTGGTTGTGGTAGAGCGTGCGCCCGTCAGGCGACAGGGCCGGGCCGTTGCTGACCACGTAGCCCGTATCCTCGCGCCGGATCGACAGGGCGCCACGGTCCTGGCGGACGGAATAGAGCGAGCCGGTGGGCTCGGTTTCGGCATCGTGCATGGTGCCGAACCACAGGCGGCCGAACCGGTCCACATGGCCGTCATTGATCCGGTTGCCGGGCTGGTCGGGCTCGACGGGCAGGTCGAGGCCGAATCGGCCGGTGGCGGGGGAAAACCGGTGCAGCCCGTCGCGCAGGCCGCACAGGAAGGTGCCGTCGGCGAGGGGCACCAGGAAGCCCGGCCGGTCCGGGGCGGGCCAGGAGGTTCGCTCGCCGCTTTCCGGCCGGTAGCGGTGGATCGCCTTTCCCACGATATCGACGAAATACAGCGCCTGTTCGGCTTCCGACCAGACGGGGCCTTCGCCCAGCATGGCTGGAAGTTCCCACACGCAGCGCGGCACGCCGCACATCGGTCCTTCCCTCATCGCCCCAATCCTCCTGTCTGGCCGGAAGCGGATTCCGGGCTCATAATGCGGTTCCATGCCATTGGACGGGAACCTGCCATCATGAACCCGACAGCCTGCATCCTGGTCATCGGTAACGAGATTCTCTCGGGCCGGACGCAGGACGTCAACGTGCAATATATCGCACGACGCCTGTCCGAACTGGGGATCACGCTCGCCGAAGTGCGGATCATCCCCGATCGCCGCGAGGTGATCGTGACCACGCTGTGCGATGTGCGGGCGCGATTCGAGCATGTCTTCACCACCGGCGGCATCGGGCCGACCCATGACGACATTACCGCGCCCTGCGTCGCCGAGGCGTTCGGGGTGCCGTGGGTCGTCCATCCCGAGACCTTCCGGCTGCTGGAAGCGCATTTTCGGCCGGGGGAGTTCAATGCCGCCCGGCAGCGCATGGCGACCCTGCCGCAGGGGGCGACCCCGATCGCCAACAACGTTTCGATCGCGCCGGGATTCAGCATCGGCAATGTCCATGTGCTGGCCGGCGTGCCGCGCATCATGCAGGCGATGTTCGAGGCGGTGGCCCCGACCCTGCGGCATGGCACGCCCGTGACCTCGCGAAGCTGGTATGCGCTGGAGCTGTTCGAGGGGGCGCTGGCCGCCGGCCTGTCCGAGATCCAGGACCGCTATCCGGACCTCGATATCGGGTCCTATCCGTTCAGGCGGCCGGATGGACGGCGGGGCGTGGCCCTGGTCTGCAAGGGGGTGGATCGCGGTGCCGTGCTGGCGGCGGCGCAGGCGACGCGCGACCTGATCGTGCAGTTGGGCTTTGCGCCGCAGGAAGGCGAGCCGCCGCCCTGAGCGTGGGGAGGCTTCTCAGCCGCCTTCGGCGTCGGGCAAGGCGCCGGGGATGTGCATCTCCGGCAGGTGGAGCGTCGTCTGCTGGCCCAGATTGGCGGAGTGGCCGCCCAGCGACACGCCGTACTCGCCCGCCGGCACCACCCAGTCCAGCGTTGCCGGATTCCAGTGGCCCAGCATGCGCGCGTCGATCCCCACCGCCAGCCGTGCGGCCTGTCCGGGGGTGAGCTGCACGCTCCGCCAGCCGATCAGGCGCTTGGGGGCGTCGCCGGTTCCTTCGGGGAGGTCGAGATAGATCTGCGGCACGTCGCGGCCGGCCATGGCCCCGCGATTGGAGACGCTGAAGGCGACCAGCAGCCGTGAGCCGTCCCGCGTTACCTTCAGGTCGCCATAGGCGAAACGCGCGCGGGCCGAGAGCCCGTATCCGAACGGGAACAGCGGCGCGACATGTGCCCGGTCGAATGCCTTGTATGCCGCCAGATGCGGGTGGGGCGGCGCGGCGCCGCCGGTAAAGGTGACGGGCAGGCGTCCGGAAAAATCGCGCTGGCCGGTCAGCAGGTCCGCCAGCGCGTCACCGCCGCCCTCGCGCCACGACCACGCCTGCACCACGCCGTCGACCTGATCCAGCCACGGCATGGGGCGGGCGGGATCGTCCGACAGCAGGACGACGAGGACATGCGCGCCCGTGTCGGCCACCGCGTCGATCAGGCGGTCGTCCTCGGGGCCGGCGGAGAAGAGGACGATATGGCCGGCCTGGGCGATATAAGGCGGCAGGGGGCCTTCCGCCGGCGCATCGGCGGCGCGGCGCGCGACCTGCCCTGCTCGGCTCAGGGCGTCGGCCATGATATCCGCTGCCTCCCGCGCCGCCCCGGTGCCCAGGACGAGGATCGGCTCGGCGGTGGTGCCGGCCAGGGGCAGGATCGCGTTTTCATCGCGCAGCAGCACCGTGCCTTCGGCGACCACGTCTTCCGCCAGCGGGTCGCGATAGTGCACGGGGGCGCGCAGCGCGCCGAATGGTGGCGGATTCTCGGTCACGCCGGCGTCGTCCATCGACTGCATGACATGGGCGGCCATGCGGTCCAGCCGGGCGGGTGGCACGAAGCCTCCCTTCATGACCGCCTGGCGCAGCGAGGCGCCGAACAACGCCGTATCGGCAGTGCCGGGTTCGCCCGCCACGTCGATTCCGGCCGCGAGTGCCGACAGCAGTATCGGACGGCGGGCCGCCGGGCCGTCCGGCGTCGGGCGGTCCGCCAGCAGGGCGATCATGCCGCCATAATGCCATCCGTCGCGCAGCGTCCGTTCCATGCCGTCCAGCGCGCCGCATGGCCGCGCGTCCACGATCGTGACGTGGCAGAGCATGCCTGCGCCCCTTGCCTGCTCGAGCGCGACATGGAGGGCCAGCATGCGGTCCTCGGACGCCGCGTCGGCCGCGTCGGCGTCGGGCTGGCCACGGCCGCCGAACAGCGGCAGCACATGGCCGGCGATCAGCCCGGATGCGACCGCGCCCATCATCCGGCCGGCCAGCAAGGGGTCCTCGCCATCATAGGCGCGGCCGGCCGGCAGGGGGCCGACGCCGCCGACCGCCGCGATCGCCCGGCCGCCGGCCCGGATCGCGCGCGCTCGCGCCTGCCCCGCCCGCCGCGCCAGGTCGCGGTCCCAGGTCGCCATCAGCGCCAGCGGCGAGCGCTGCCCCGCGCCGGCTTCCAGCAGGGCCATGCGCAGGGCCGGCAGGCCGGCGCGCGGCACGCCGGGCAGCGTGACGAGCGACACGCCCGCGACCGGCGTGGCCACGACCTCCGCCCGCACCAGGGTGAGTTTCTCCGTCTGGGTCAGGCGGGCGGCCGGAGAGGCCGTCCGCGCCGGGTGGTCG
>NZ_JBDNXE010000183.1:0-5828 GCF_047721585.1 Gluconacetobacter sp. | reverse complement strand
GCCCCGAGCACCCCGGAAGCCGCCCCGGCGGCCCCCGAGACTTCGACCTCGACGGGCGAGGCGCCGAAGAAGCACAAGCACAAGCACCACCACAAGAAGAAGACCGCGACGGAAGCCAGCCCCTCCAAGTAATCGGGCTGTTGACGTCACGGCGCGGGGCTGCGGCCCCGCAGCCGAAAAGGAAGCGGGGGTGGCCAGGCCACCCCCGCTTTTTTTATGCGATTTCCGTGACGATGCCAGAGGTTGCCGCTGGTGTGGGCTCTATGGAGCGGACCCTGTTTGAATGTGTGCATTCAAACAGATGAAGATTCGCGCACAGACAACAAACCTGAGCATTTCCACCGAACGGTTTGCGGTGGAAATGCGCCGGGAGGGCCGGTGCGCGGTGGTCAGGCCGAGTAGCGGTCGATGGACAGGTCGAGGTGGGGGATGGCGGGGCGGCGGCCGGTGATCAGGTCGGCCAGGAGTTGGCCGGAGCCGCAGGCCATGGTCCAGCCCAGCGTGCCGTGGCCGGTGTTGAGCCACAGATTGCCGAAACGGCCCGCGGGGCCGATGACCGGCGTGCCGTCGGGCGTGTTGGGGCGCAGGCCGGTCCAGTAGGTGGCGCGGCCGAGGTCGCCGCCGCCGAACAGGTCGGAGAACGAGCGTTCCAGCGTGGGACGGCGGTCGGGGCTGAGGCGCAGGCTGTAGCCGGTGAGTTCGGCGGTGCCGCCGATGCGGATGCGGTCGCCCAGGCGGGTGATGGCGACCTTGTAGGTCTCGTCATTGACCGTCGAGGTGGGGGCGCGGGTTTCGTCGGTCAGCGGGACGGTCAGCGAGTAGCCCTTGACCGGGTAGACCGGCAGCCTGATGCCCAATGGACGCAGCATCAGCGGCGTGTAGCTGCCCAGTGCCAGCACGTAGGCGTCGCCCGTGACGCGGCCGGTGGAGGTGCGGACGCCCATGATCTCGGTGGCGCTGGCGTCCAGCCCCTCGATGCGGGTTTCGTACTGGAAGGTGACGCCCAGTTCCTCGGCTTTCTGCGACAGGCGCTGGGTGAACATGTGGGCGTCGCCGGATTCGTCGCCGGGGAGGTAGAGGCCGCCTTTCAGCAGGTGGCTGGCGTGGGCCAGGCCCGGTTCGCGCGCGACGATCCGCGGCACGTCGAGCAGGTCGTGCGGGATGTTGCTCTCGGTGAGCAGGCGCATGTCGTCGGCCGCGTGGTCGAGCTGGGCCTGGGTGCGGAAAAGCTGGATCAGGCCCTTCTGGCGGTCGTCGTAGGTGAGGCCGGTTTCCGCGCGCAGGTCGGTGAGGCAGTCGCGGCTGTATTCGGCCACCCGCAGCATCCGCGCCTTGTTGATGTCGTAGGCATGGGCGGTGCAGTTGGCCAGCAATTGCGTCATCCAGCGCAGCATCGGCAGGTCGAGGCGGGCGCGGATGACGAGGGGGCTGTTCTTCTTCAGCATCCAGCCCAGCGCCTTGAGCGGCAGGCCGGGCATGGCCCAGGGGGTGGAGTAGCCGGGCGAGACCTGGCCCGCATTGGCGAACGAGGTTTCCATCGCGGCGGCGGGCTGGCGGTCGATCACGGTGACGTCGTGACCCTGTTTGGCCAGATACCAGGCGGTGGTGGTGCCGATGACCCCGGCGCCCAGGACGATAACCTTCACGCGTTCTCTCCCTGCGGTGATGTGTCGTCGCGATAGAGGCGATGGTAGCGCGCGCCCAGGCCGGTCAGCAGTTCGTAGCCGATGGTGCCGGCGGCGGCGGCGGCCTCTTCGAGTGGGTGGTGGGGGCCGATCAGGTCCAGCGCGGTGCCGGCGGCGAGGGGTGTGCTGCCGAGAGCGGTGACGTCGACCGCCAGGCAGTCCATGGAAATCCGGCCGACGATCGGCAGCATGATATTCGGCCGGGCGGGCAGGATGGCGTGGCCTCGGCCACCGATGGCGCGGGGGAAGCCGTCGCCGTAGCCGACGGCCAGCGTTGCGATCCGGCTGGGGCGGTCGGCGATGAAGCCCGCGCCGTAGCCGACCGCCGTGCCGGGGCCGATCTGGCGGGTCTGGATAAGTCTGGCCTGGAGCCGGACGACCGGGCGCATCGGGTTCGGCTGGCCGGGCGTGGGGTTGATGCCGTACAGCGCGGCGCCGGGGCGTACCATGTCGAAATGCCAGTCTGGGCCGAGGAACAGGCCGGAGGACGCCGCCAGGCTGGCGGGCATGGCGGGCAGGCGGGCGCGCAGGCGCTGGAAGGCGGTGTGCTGGGCGTGGTTGGCCGGGTGCGCGGGTTCGTCGGCGCAGGCCAGGTGGCTCATGACCAGTGTCGGGGCGAGGCCGGCCAGCGGGGCATTTTCGGCCAGCAGGGTGTTCACATCGTCCTCCGAGAGGCCGAAGCGGGACATGCCGCTGTCGAGTTGCAGGGCGGCGGGGAGGGAGGCGCCGGTCTGGTGGGCCAGGGCGCGCCAGAGGGCGATCTGCTCCAGGCTGTTCAGGACCGGGACCAGGCCGGCCGCGTGCAGGGCGGGTTCGGTGCCCGGCATGGCGCCGTTGAGGACGAAGATCGTGCAGTCGGGGCCGAGCAGGGGGCGGATGGCCGCGCCTTCGGCGAGGTGGGCGACGAAGAAGGTGCGGCAGCCCGCCCGGTGCAGCGCCGGGACCACCCGTGCGGCGCCCAGCCCGTAGGCGTTGGCCTTGACGGCGGCGGCGCAGGTGACGGCGGGGCCGACCCGGTCGCGCAGCAGACGGTAATTGTCGGCAAGGGCGGCAAGGTCGATGGTCAGGATGCCGCCGGCCGAGGCGGCCGGCATGGCGGAAAAGGTCTGTGGTGCTGTGTCGACTGGCACGTATCGCGGGCTCCCGTCGGAAGCGGTGACGATAGACCAATTTCGGGGTGACGCAATATCGGGCCGCCCCGTGAGAGCGGCCCCGGCATGCGGTGCGGTCAGCGATCGTGGCCCGCGTGGGTGGTTGGTGCGAGCGCCCTGAATTCCCCGAATGGCGGGTTGTTGGCGGGCTGTTGGCGAAGGGAAGCATCTGGGTGGACCGGAAGGCGCCCAGGTCTGCCGTTCGGTCTGGCTGGAGGGATTGGCCCGGCGGGCGCGGCGGCGCTGGTTCGCCGTTGATTGTGACGCGGTAGAGAATGATGTCGGAAGGATGGAGGAAATTCCGCACTGTTCGACAGGGTGGGACGCAGCGGGATGATCGTGAGGTCGCCCGTGTTGCCGTGACCATCGCGGCGCCGGGTTGCGCCCCGCAGCGCGCCCCGCGCCCCCTGACCAGCGCACGGGGTGTGGGCCCTTTGCGGGCCCGCACGGCCGCTAGTGACGCGGGGAGCCGCATCAGGGCTGGATATCAGGAAAATTCGCGACGCGACCTTTGAAGGGGGCCGCTTCATCATCCGGTATATCGTCGCGCCGGTCGGAAACATGGCGCCGACCGCGGACGGGTCCGCATATCACGCCACTATGGACCGCATCCTGATGTCCGCGGAATGAGATCAGACCGGTTTGCGCCAGGGCCGGGGGTGGTTCGGTTCATCCACGCTGGGCCATTCCTGCTGTGGCAGCGGCATTTTTCGAATAATTTCTCAATATCCGACATTGATGGCGATATTGCCGAAAGCACCCTTGTTGCCGAAGCCGTTCAAAGTTCGGCTGGGGGGCAGGCTATGCAGGCGCCAGCCGACATTGAAAGTCAGGCTGGCATATCGCCCCACGGTGCTATGCAGGTCGAGTCCGATGCTGGACAGGTCGCTCTCGTTGATGGCTTGCGGGATGGTGTGAACCTGCGAGACATGCCCGTAATCGTAGAACACGCCTATCTGCTGGGTGTCGTAAAGCTGCGCGTTCGGGGCGACGATATGCGTCAGGCTGAAGGCCGGGGCGCGGATCTCGTTGGTGAGGCTGATGCCCTCCGTGCCGAGCGAGGTGTCGGTGGCATAGCCCCGCGCGGTGTAGAGGCCGCCGAGGCCGATCTGGTTGCTGTACATGAGGTTGGTGCTGGAGACCTGTCCGGTGGCCTGCAGGAGCCATGTTGCGCCGCCCGGCAGCCAGGTGGTGCGGGTCAGGGTGAGGGTGTCGTAGACATAGCGGTCGGAGGCGCCGGGCACGAGTGTGCGGACATTGTGCTTCCGGTCGGCTCCGGTCAGGCCGCCGGGGCTGAAAACGAGTTGGTTGCGGAACGTGGTCTGCCCGTACGGATCGCTCATCGTCGCGTTATAGATGATGGGGAACTGATTGACCTCGGCCTCGCTGGCGAAAACCTGGGCACCGCCGAATTCGAGCGTGTTGTTGGTCGTCTTGAAATCATAGCCGGCCTGGATGTCGTGGGTCAGGCGCGTACGCGGCCATATGGCAACGGTTGGCAGGGTGTGGATATAGCGCAGGCTGGCCTGGCCGCTATGTCCGGCTTCGTTGAAAGAAATGCCGTTGCTTCTGTAATTCGGATGTTCCCACGCATAAGAGCCGAAAACCTGGATCTGGTCATGCCAGGGCAGTGGCGTGCTCCAGTTGACGGCATGACCGCTGTAGAGATCGCTGACACTGTGGGTGAACTGATAGGACAGGATCTGGCCCAACCCCGCGACATTACCCCATGTGCCGCCGACGGCCCATTCCGACCGGCCCATCATCGGTACGCCCGCGTTGTCGTATGAGGCATAGACATGCAGGGGGAGGCGATCCCTGGTTTGCAGGGTTACGTCCGTCGTGCCTTGCTTGGCGCCGGGGGCGAAGAAGCTGTCGACGGTCCGGAAGGGATTGTCGTTCAGTCGATCCAGCGCGTCCTGCGCTTCAGCGAGGCTGAGGGTTCGGCCGGGAACGAGCCCGCTGTCCCGGCGGAGCAGGGCGCTGGAAAACCAGTGGTTGCCGGTGATGTTGAGTGCTCCGAGCCGGTATTCGGTCACGACGATCTGTACTATGCCCGCGCTGACGTTTTGCGGCGGCACGATGACGTAGACGAAAGGGTGGCCGTTTTTCTTGTAAAAAGCACTCGTATCCAAAGAAATGGTGTTCAGGTCCGATATCGTCAGCGGTTTTCCGAGATAGGCGGAAAGGCTGCGGGTGAAATCATCTCTTCCGAGCAGCGGCAGCCCGTCATGGGAGATGCCGGTTGTGCCGGGAGTGGGGCCCGCGGGTTTCAGAGCCCGGATATCCGGTAGGAAGACCAGTCCTTTCAAGACGGGAATGACGACCGTGTTCGACGGGCGGAGCGGTGGGGCCTGGGTCCCGGACGGTGTGGAAACGATCGGCGTGGGGGCAGGTGGAAGTTGCCTGGGAGCCAGTCGGTCGTAAGCCTGGGCATGAGCCCGTTCGGGAGCCAGAAGGACCGACACGGCAAGCGCGCAGCAGGAGATAATCGATGTGCGCATCAGTTGGCGTTTCCGAAACTGTTGGAATAGGGCAGGGGGCGGATGATCAACTGACCGCCCGAGGACGCCCCGGCCCCGAGCATGGCGTCGGGATTGCCTGACAGGATCGTCAGGCGTCGTGGGGTGCTGCTGATGATGTCGGTGTTCGCATTGCTCGTGCTGGGAGTGTTCGTATCCGATCCCGTGCCGGCCGAGGCGGTCGAAGTCGAAACTGAAACCGGTGTCGGAACGGTGGCAGCCGCCGGTATGGGCATCGGAGAGGAGTTACCGCTCAAAATGAGGACAGGCCAGAAGATCGGTGGGGAGATTGAGGCGGGAGACGAAATGGTCAGGGTGCCGGGCTGATAGGTGACGGCGTAGTTGGTCAGTCCGCTGCCCTGGGCGGCGGAGGGGGTGATGGCGTAGCCGCCGACGGGGCTGGTGTTGCTGGCCGGGGTGGTGAGGGTGGCGCCGGTGACGGTGTCGCCGTTGAGCAGGCCGGTGGCGGA
>NZ_JBDNXE010000182.1:0-5829 GCF_047721585.1 Gluconacetobacter sp. | reverse complement strand
CTCCCGGAGCCAGGGCTTCGGGAGTGTCGGTATCGGGTATTGCGGGGGCAGGATTAGCTCTCAAATTGCTACAATCGCAAGATAAGAACAAAGCGGGATTAACAGGCTGTTTCGATACACTTTTCCATGCCTGTGCCTGATCCCTTACTGAAATTAATGAGTCCCTGCCCTCGTCAAACGGAGGATTTATTTATTCGAAGCCATGTCCGCTTACGCCGCGTGTCGAACATCTGCGCTCCCGAACAGATTCTCGCAAAGCGGACATAAGCGAGTGGAAACATCGGGGAGGGAAATTCGGAACAAAGCCCTGTTTGAGTTCCCGCTCTACAGTAAGTTCAAGGGACGTGACCTCGTCACTTACGCTAGCATGAACTTGTCTAATACAACCTCGTCTACGATGATCTTATCCACCTTTACGCCGTAGGCCATTGCCAGATCCACACTGCGATCGACCAAGTTAGTGTTGAGCCGGAAATCAAAGGCAGCATCGGTCAACTTGTTTAGGCGATCGAATTCGGCTGTTATCGTCGCTAGGACCATCTTCAACTTGTCATCTAGCTTGGACTCGAATGCTGCCATGTCGTCCATCAGGCGCTGGGTGACCTTTGCATTTTGCCCAGTAGTGAACTCAGCGACCATCTTGCCCGCCAAGCTACCGATGACAGCTCCGAGGACAGGGATCGGGATCAGTGCCTGACCCGCAGCAGTAGAAACGCCTACGATAGCAGATTCCGCACAGACGATCATGCCTAGGTCGACGAACTCGTCGAAGGGGATGTCGCCCTTGCAATAATCCTCTGCCAGAGAAGCTATGCCCTTGACCGCGCTCACGACCGCAGAGGCGAACGGGGCGGCCATGCCAGCATAATTGGTCATCAGGTAAATGGATCCTGCCGCCACAGCCCCCCCGGCTGCGCCCGTGGCTGTGTCGAGGCCGACCTCTTGCCAGTCCGCCGTAGTGAAGTCGCCCCTGAAGACGTTCTTGCCCGCCTTGTACTTGGCATAGAGGCCAACTGCCAAGGACAGGGAACCGCCGATAGCCCCGCCCACGAGAGCGGCCTGAGCAGCTTCTTGGAGTGACGGCTTATGGTCGTCGATGACCTTGTCCTTCAGTTCCTCGTTCTTGTTGATGAGGTCCTGCTGCTCGTTGTCCAAGGTCGTTCCGACCACATTCACCTGAACGCCGGGATAATCTACCACAGAGGATTGCACAGCGTCAGAGAAGGGTTTCCCTGTCTGTTCCTCGATATGCTTCACCAGAGCCCTAATGCTCTCTTCGGTCGACGCCTTCATGCCCTCGATATGGCCACCATTCAGCAGGGTCTGGATAGCTGTATAGGTGTCCTTGGGAATCATGTAGTGGGACCCGTTGTCGGTAAAACCCGGATATTTATCCAGATGTCCAAGAACGTGCCGGAGATTATTACCGATGCCGTTGATGAACTTTGACTGTACGGCCACTCCGTTGATGAAGTAATCGACGACATCGGTACGGCCGACCCCATCGACGGAGGCTGTCATGGTTTCCTGAGCCAGGGCCTGGCGGGCGTTGCGGATGCCGACTTCGACCTGCTCGGCAATTTCGCCGTGCTTGGTCATCATGCTTCCCA
This sequence comes from Gluconacetobacter sp., assembly GCF_047721585.1. Lineage (NCBI taxonomy): Bacteria > Pseudomonadati > Pseudomonadota > Alphaproteobacteria > Acetobacterales > Acetobacteraceae > Gluconacetobacter > Gluconacetobacter sp. The sequence goes on along the minus strand of NZ_JBDNXE010000182.1, from coordinate 4,219 downwards.
GGATGTTCTGGGGCTGAGAGAGAAAGGCGCGTACCTTGTTGATCTGCTCCACTGCGGTTTCGAACGCGGCATCCTGCGCAGCCACTTTGATGATTTCATCGTGAATCCGGGCCTCATTGATAGCCTGGATGACGACGCCGGCGGCCTGATCCTGAACGAGGCGGCGGCCGCGAGTCTCGAAAGTCTCCACGTTTATGCTTGCACCTTCTTGTTCAGTAGTACGGACAGCGAGTGGACGTGGTTGATGAGTGCAGCCAGCCATTCCTTCTGGACGGTGCTGAACGCGAGGTAATCCTCTGGTGCCCGTTCCTTGAGTTGAGCCAGCATCAAGGTGACACCGTCCACATGGCGTTCGGTCAGATTTAACAGGCGACTGATTTCCAGCTTGGCGGCGGAGAGGGCAGAAATGTGCGCCCGGATTTTCTTGGTTTCGGCGGCAGCGTCCTCGGCAATCGCGCGGTTACGGCTGCGAGCGAACAAACCGGCTGCCACCAGGGCGGTGCCTCCAATGGCCCAACCGACTGGCCCTGCCAAGGCAAGGAACGCCTCACCGGCAACCATACCACCGCCACCAGTCGCCAAGGCCCCGCCCCCTATCCAGGCCAGCGCAGCGTTGGTTGCAGCAACTCCGGACAGAGTCGAGATGGCAGTGCCGGTGCTGGCGGTACCAAACGTGGTGGCAATAACCATGGCCGCGCCTGGAGCGAAAGCTGCGACGCCCACGCCGGTAGCCACGCCTGCGGCCGCGCCGGTGCCTGCCCGGGTGTTGACCTTGGCGGCGTCTTTCTCGATTGCGGCAATGATCTCGTTGAAGGTCTTGAACTCGGCCCGGTATTCGGAAAACGTCTTGTCGAATTCCTTGGGGTTATTGGCGAGGGCGTTTATATAGCCCTCGACTTGAGTGATGATCTGCTCACTGCTGGACCGGCGTAGTTCGAACAGTCTGGCCGAGGCTTCACTGACAACCTTGGCACCAGATTCATGCTTGGCCTGGGCAACTTTTAGGGCTGTGATAGCCTCTTCTTTCATCGCACTATTGAACATCTTTGTTACTCCTGATGATATCGCAATCGTACCCAAGCCCTATAAGGAAAGGTCTGTTCTGGCTTGCTTTTGGTTAAAAGCAGACAGACAGCAGTCCGCCCAAGCAGCCTATCTGCTGTGGGCTTAGCTGAGAGGCGGCGGCTTGCCTTCAATTTAGTTGTTCAATAGCGGTTTCCAGATGTCCGAAAGCACCTTACTTGTCATGTTGAGAATGCTTACTCATCCGACCGCTGCTTTAGAAGACCCAGCACCTATCGGATTGGCGGGAGGTTCCTCATCAACGAGAAGCTTCAGCAGTTTGTCTTGCAACGCGGCGCGGCGAACTGCGTAGAAAGCTTCGAATCCGTGAATATCTGTCGGAAGTTGCCCGAGTTCATGGATCGACTGATAGTTAAGCGCTCCATCCTCGCTTCTGAAGCGATCTCGAAGCCACTCAGCGGGAAGAGCTGCTTGTTTTTCGATGTTAGCCGCCCCTTCGAGAAGTTGAAGGTTCGGAAGGGAATTAGCTTTCTTATAAAGTTCGTCTTGCTGTTCTGGTGGAATGCCCGCCTGTCGCAGCTTTCCTTTAGAAAAACGCGAAATGGGAAAGATATGATCTATGTGAAATTGATTGCGCAAATCCACAAAGGAGAATAGCAGCGAAAGCAAAGGAAAAATTCGTTTATCGCCGTAGGTTATCTCCAGCATATCCTCTATCTCTACAGGATCAAAGCGGAGTGACTTTCCTCGAGCTCGCATGACATCCATCAGCGTTATCACTGGAAAAATGTCTGAATTGGATTGTTTGATCGCTTCGCGCAAAGCAGTCAGTAGCGTGTCAAGACCGCTTCCCCATATGCCAGAAGCCTTAAGTAACGAGCGGATCAACCATTGTCGAATCGTTTCTCGATCATGATAAAACTGACCAGCGGTGACGTAGTTTGCCGGAACCTTCCGGTGGTAGAGATAATAAGCGATTGGAAGTAACGCGCTGTCTGCACGTAGCGTCTGCCCATTCATCCCGAAACTTGCTGCGAGTTCTACCGTACGAAGAAGAGCTGTACGAACGTCGGGCCAATTCGCCTCGAGCAGGGCCATATTTTCTGCGGTAAAGTTTTCGACTTTAAATCCGACACTGCTGATGCCAGCAAGCATCAGTCCTGCCTTTAGCACAAAGTCCTGACTCAGGGTAAAGCCAGTGCCAATCTTATTGAGTTCGTCGACAAGGCGATGGATTTCGGCCCTGGCGTCGAGCTGTTTCCATTGGGCTACCGCAACACTAAGCAATAAGTCGGAGTAAGAAAGCACAGTGCCGCCTGAATTGAGGCGGATAAAAATATTAAGGACACGCTCAATATCCTGCGCCTCTTCTTCATAATAATTAATTAGAGGTTTGTTATGGACAACATTATGCAGCGTATGGAGGATGTCGAAGGCTCGGTTAAGCATGTCGCCTTGTAAACCGTGTTTAGTTAGCCAAGAAAGCATCTCCGGGCCGGCCTGCATACCAAGGACACCCGGTACTTTGAACCACAAGGCGTCATCTATGCGTTGAATCTGCTCATCATCAAGGAAGCGAAAATCATACCTTGCACCGTCTTCATTCGACTCGGTAGATGCCAGCAGATTAAGACATAGGGTTTTGCGAGGAAATGCTTCCGGACTATTCCACCACTTATAGGGTATCTTCATCGCCATCGAACCTCGTAGGCCGATATTGAGTGCTGTCAAACGCTGTTGGCCATCTAAGACTGCTGTAACCGCCTGGTTATGCTGTATCGCGAGTTCGGGGCAATGAGCGGCATCACGTTGATGATAGTTCAAAACAAAATCATAAAACTTGAACTTGCCACTAGTCGTGGGCTCTACATGCCAAAAAAGGAAGGTACCGAACGGATAGCCCTGCATGAGACTGTCGAAGAGGCGCTCAATTTGCTGAGGTTTCCAAACGAACTCTCGTTGAATCGCAGGAAGCACGTATTGCTTTTTGTGAATACGGTTGAGCGCCTCTGCGATCGTGCCACCAGGCTTGTACACGTCCTATCTCCTTCAGTTCGAGAGTAAAATTACTGCGTTGACATGCACGCGCAACGTCAATTTCTGCACGACAAAATTTGGATAAATTACGACGACAAAGTGAACAGTCGGCGGTATAATTTATGGTCACTTTTCTAATCATACCGTTTAGACAGCGGACCTTCCGCTTACCCGCCATTCCTGCCATTAACATCATGCTGGAGTGAGAAGATGAGATATGGCTTGGATAGGCTTCATCCCATGACCAAAGCGCCCAATTGCCTCGCGATCTTTCTCAAGCGCCCCATAAGGTAGATACCGGACTTTCAGATCGGCAATCCTGCTGAAGGCCGGCCGCCTCAACTGTTCCCGCACATCGGCTTCCCGCTTGTCCGGCGCGACAAGAAACAGTCCATCCAGAGCCTGCGCCTCTGACCCGAGAGCAAGATCCAACATCCGCACGATGCCGGAATAGATGGTCGTTGAATGCTCGACCTCGAATGCTGCAACGATCCTGTGGCTTTCCCGGTCCAGCCACAAAACATCGATCAGACGCACGGATTCCACCCCTTGCGTTTCCGTCGTGAACCCAGGCAACACGGACAGACAGCCATCCCCCAGCTTGCCGTCCTGCCATGGACGACTGCGATCATTGGCGGCAATCCAGACATCGTAACCCAGTGAATGTCCCAGATCGCGAAGCCAGCCCTGAATCTCGGTATGGGTATGATCCGTTTCCCTCTCCGCTGCGAGGATCCGCGCTTCTTTTGCGCTCTGCTCCCTCACCTGGTGAAGATCGGCTTCCCAGAGTTTCCGCGCTGTTTCATCATCCTCGAGAGGCGGCGCCGAATAGCGTCCGCTTCCGAGGTCAAACAGCAGTCCTCCGATAGCGCCCAGATCATTGGACAGCGGCGAACGATAGGTCGTATTCAGCTTCAGGATGCCCTGCCGCATGGCAAGATATTCCTCCCATCGCCCCAGCTTCACCTTTGATCCGGTCAAGGCGTTGTAGCCGTTCACGATCGCCGTATTGAAAGGTGGCATGATCGTCGGATGCAGGAAATACAGCAGATTGGCGACGGCTGGCCCCAGTCCCTTTATCTTGCGGGCGTCAATCGCGTGAATAGCCGAGACCACATGCTCTTCGGTATTGCAGCACAGACAGGTATCGAGAAGCTGC
>NZ_JBDNXE010000181.1:0-5844 GCF_047721585.1 Gluconacetobacter sp. | reverse complement strand
TTCGGGGCCTCGGGGGCCTTGGCGGGCGCGGCTGCCTTGGGGGCGCCGCTGCCGGCCTCGCCCGACGCCAGGATGGTCCCGACCTCGACCTCGGCGCCTTCGGCGACGAGCTGCGGCCCCAGCACGCCGGCTTCGGGTGCTGCGACCTCGACGCTGACCTTGTCGGTCTCCAGCTCCACCACCGGTTCGTCGGCGGCGACGCTGTCACCCGGATTCTTCAGCCACTTGGCAATCGTGGCGGTCGTCACGCTCTCGCCCAGTGTCGGAACCTTGATCTCGGCAGACATCTTTCTTTCCATTCCCTCTGCCGGTCAGATCCGCGTGCTGGAACGGGGCATGGCCTTCCATGCCCCCCACCCGTCGTCTGCCGGCTTGTGTATTCTCAACTTAACCAGACTGAAGCCGGCGCGAAAAGACCGCGCCGGCCGACCTGCGAACGTCCCCGCCCGCCGGCCGGGGCGCCCCCGCAGGCCCCCCCCCCCGCGCGGGCGCCCAGGGCCGCCGGTTGGCTGGCATGCACCCGGGCCCCCCCCGCGGGCGGGCGGGGTTTTTTTTTACACAAAACCCCCCCCCCGCCCCCCCCCCCAACCCCCCCCCCCCCCCCCACCGGCCAAGGCCCCGGCCCGCCGGCCGGGACGCACCCTCAGGCCACGCCCAGCGCGCTGGCGACCAGGGCCGCCTGTTCGCTGGCATGCACGCGGGCCAGACCCGTGGCCGGGCTGGCGGCCGCGACGCGACCGACATAGGTCGGACGCCCGCCCTTGCGGCCCACCTTGCCCATCACGCCCTCGATCAGGCGATCGACGAAGGTCCATCCCCCCATGTTCTCGGGCTCTTCCTGGCACCAGATCACCTGCGCCTTGGGATACAGCGCAAGCTGTTCGGCCAGCAGTTTTTCCGGGAAGGGATAGAACTGCTCCAGCCGCAGGATCGCGACCTTGTCCAGCCCACGCTCGCGCCGCTCGGCCAGCAGGTCGTAATAGACCTTGCCCGAGCAGATCACGACCCGCTCCACCTTGTCGCCCGACGCGATCGGATCGATCTCGCCGATGACGGGGCGGAACGTGGTGCCCGACGCGAACTCTTCCAGATTGGACACCGCGAGACGATGACGCAGCAGCGATTTCGGCGTCATGATCACCAGCGGCTTGCGGTAATCCATCTTGAGCTGGCGACGCAGGGCGTGGAAATAGTTCGCCGGCGTGGTGATGTTGCACACCCGCATGTTGTTCTCGGCGCAGAGCTGGAGGTAACGCTCCAGACGGGCCGAGGAATGTTCCGGACCCTGGCCTTCATAGCCGTGCGGCAGCAGCAGCACGAGGCCCGACATGCGCAGCCACTTGGTCTCGCCCGATGCGATGAACTGGTCGATGATGACCTGCGCACCGTTGGCGAAGTCACCGAACTGGCCTTCCCACAGCACCAGCGCGTTCGGATCGGCCAGCGAGTAGCCATATTCGAAGCCCAGCACGCCGAATTCGGACAGCAGCGAGTTATAGACCTCGAACACGCCCTGCGCCGGGTCGATATTGTTCAGCGGCGCATAGGTGTTCTGGTTGACCTGATCGATCAGCACCGCATGGCGCTGGCTGAAGGTGCCGCGCTGGCAATCCTCGCCCGACAGGCGGACGCGATGCTTTTCCAGCAGCAGCGAGCCGAAGCCCAGGGCCTCGCCCGTCGCCCAGTCGATGCCTTCGCCGGTCTCGAACATCGCAGCCTTGGCCTTGAGCTGGCGCACGATCTTCGGGTTGACGTTGAAATCGGCCGGGGCGGTGCTGATGGCGGCGCCGATCTTGCGCAGCGCCTCGACCGGAATACCGGTCGCCGGCTCGGCATCCACCTTGCCCACCGGCGGCGGCTTCAGGCCCGTCCAGGCGCCTTCCAGCCAGTCGGCCTTGTTGGGCTTGTAGGTCTGCGCGGCCTGATAGGCTTCTTCCAGCTTGTTGTGGAACGCATCCCACTGCGCCGTGGCGTCGGCCTCGCTCACCACGCCTTCGCGCGCCAGACGGTCGGCATAGAGCGTGCGCACCGTCGGCCGGGCGGCGATGGCCTTGTACATCGTCGGCTGGGTGAAGGACGGCTCGTCGGACTCGTTATGGCCGTGGCGGCGATAGCCCACGATGTCCAGCACGATGTCGGTCGCGAATTTCTGGCGGAAATCGGCCGCCAGACGCGCACAATAGATCACGGCTTCGGGCTCGTCGCCATTGACGTGCAGGATCGGCGCCTGCACCGCCTTGGCAACGTCCGTGCAATACAGGCCGGAGAATGCATGGGCCGAAACGGTGGTGAACCCGATCTGGTTGTTCACCACGATATGGACCGTGCCGCCGGTGCGATAGCCGATCAGTTGCGACATCGCCATGGTCTCGTAGACCAGGCCCTGGCCGGCGAAGGCGGCATCGCCATGCATCAGCACCGCCATATGGCGGCTGCGCACATTCGGGTCGTCATCGTCCTGGGCCGCGCGCACCTTGCCGATCACCACCGGATCGACGGCTTCCAGATGCGACGGGTTGGGCTGGAGCGAGATGTGCACCGGGTTGCCGTCGATATCCACGTCGGTCGAGGTGCCGAGATGGTATTTGACATCGCCCGAGCCCTGCACGTCGTCCGGCTTGAACGAGGCGCCGGCGAATTCGCTGAAGATGGCCGTGTAGGGCTTGCGTACGATGTTGACCAGCGTGTTCAGGCGGCCGCGATGCGGCATGCCGATCGCCACCGTGCGCACGCCGTCCTTGGCCACCTGGTCGATCAGCGCGTGCAGCGCGGGAATGGTGACGTCCTCGCCTTCCAGCCCGAACCGCTTGGTGCCGACATAGCGCTTCTGGCAGAACGCCTCGAAACCCTCGGCCTCGGTCAGATGGCTCAGGATCAGCTTCTTTTCTTCGACCGAGGCCCCGGCGCGCCAGTTGTCGCCTTCCAGCCGCTGCTGCAGCCAGTTGCGCTGCTCGGGGTCCTGCACATGCATGTATTCCGAGCCGATCGGCCCGCAATAGACGGCGCGCAGCGCGTCCAGCACCTGGTTGATCGTCGCGGTCTGCTTGCCGATCAGGTTGGAAACGATCTTGCCCAGATAGATCGGGCGGTCGAGATCCTTCGGGCCGAACCCGTAGGTCTCGGGGTCGAGATCGGTATGGGGCTTCGGCACCTGCAACCCCAGCGGATCGAGCCGGGCCTCGAGGTGGCCGCGCACGCGATAGGCGCGGATCAGCTGCGTCGCGCGCAGGCTGTCATCGGCCGCCGCATTCAGGCTCTCCGCCGAGACGGGCGCGCCCTTGGCCGGGGCCGCCACCACGTCGCCGCCATCGATGCTGGACGGGCGCGGCGCCCACGAGGCCCCTTCCGCGTCATGCAAAATCGCAGCGCCTTCCTCGTCCATCGCCGCGAACAGCGATGCGAAAGAAGGATCGACGCTGCCGGGGTCCGCCGCCCAGCGAGCATACAGGTCGGCCAGATAGGCCGTGTTGGCTCCGCTGAACGCGGTCGACAGGATATCTACGCCCGCCATCTTGAAGACATCTCCTCGTTCATGACCTGACCGGCCACGTCATTATCCGGGCCAGAGCCATCGCCGCCAATCATGGCGGAATATCGGCCCCGGCCGTTTATCGTCTCAACCCTAACGCCACCTTCGGCCATCCGCCGCCATCTTTCGCCACGGTCAGGATTGCTTCGCACGCATACTCACCTTTCCGTTTCCACCCGCCTGCACGACGGGGCACGGAACCCGCGACCAGACGCAAAGCGCACCAACGGCGGCAAAACCGGCGGACGACCCGAAGGGCCGCCCATACCCAAGCAAAGAGCGAACCACTTGCCTACCGCCGCACCGCTCACACCACCGCCATATGCGTCACGATACCGTGACGGAAGGGAACGCCCGCACCGAAGGCCGAACACCCCCTGCCGCCGCCCGCGCACCCCGGCGCGCATGGTCCGGAAGACCCTGCCACCGCCCCGCACCCACCCGTTGGACATGATGAAAAGAAAGGCAGACCCTGCATCTATTTTAACAGGCCCGGCGGCGCCCCGCGCCGGATCAGGAGAGATGCGGCAGGTCCAGGTAGGCGGCACTCTGCATCTCCTCCAGGCGCGAGGCCGTGCGTTCGAACGCCTGCGCGCCTTCGCCCTTCTGGTAGATCGCATCCGGCTGGTCCTCGGCCGAGCCGAACAGCTTCACCTTCTGCTCGTACAGCGTGTCGATCAGAACGATGAAACGGCGGGCAACATCGAAATTATCGGGGCCCAGACGAGGAATATCCTCAAGCACCAGCGCCGGGAAGCGCGTGGCAAGCGCCAGGTAATCGCCCGCGCCCAGCGGCCGCCCGCACAGATCGGCAAAGGTAAAGCGCGCGACCGGACCGGCCGCGACCGTCACCGCCAGCTTGCGGCCCATCACCTCCAGCGTCACCGGGCGGATCGGGGCGCCATCGGCCAGGCGCATGAAGATCGAATCCAGTTCCTGCACCGCATCGGGGCCGGGCGGCACGATCCAGGTCGTCATGCCGCGCATGCCGCCGCGCCGATAGTCGCGCGGCGAGTCCAGCACCACCGTATCGACCTCGCGCTGGATGATCGCGATGAAGGGCCGGAAGGCATCGGCCCCCGGCCGGTTCTGGAACAGGTCCTGCGGTTCGGTGTTCGAGGTCGCGACCACCACCACGCCATCGGCGAACAGATATTCGAACAGGCGCCCCAGCACCATCGCATCGGCGATGTCGTTCACCTGGAATTCATCGAAGCAGAGCAGCCAGGCGTCCTGCGCGATGGCATGGGCCAGCGGCGGTATCGGGTCGGTCAGTTCCGGATGCGCGCGCTTCATGTCATGCAGCCGCTTGTGCACATCCTGCATGAAGCGGTGGAAATGCACCCGCATCTTGTGTTCGACCGGCGCCAGCTCGAAGAACAGGTCCATCAGCATGGTCTTGCCGCGCCCGACCTGCCCGACCATGTAGACCCCGCGCGGACGCGGGGCCTCCGGCGCGCCGCCTTCCAGGCCCAGCCGCGCTTTCAGGCCGCCGAGCAGGCCCTTGGGTTTCGGCCGCCGCACCACGGGGTGATAGCCGGGCAGTTCCCGCCACAGCCGGTCCAGCCGCGCGGCCGCCTTGGCCTGCTCGGGGTCGCGGGACAGCAACCCGGCGGCCACGCGCGCCTCGTACGCTGCCAGAGGCCCCGAGCCAGGGGGCAGGTTCAGGTCGGATGCGAAGGCTGTCAGCGCGGATTCCATGATCTATGGCCGATAGCGCCGGCGACGCATCTCATCAAGGGCATCAACTCGCCAAACCGTGTCGTGACAGGGCTGCTCTCCATCTGGTGAACTCCGCCGCGGTCCATGACCACACATCAAGGATATATCGCGATGATCGACTGGTCCGCCTACCGCCATTTTCTCGGCCAGGCCGTACCCGCCTTCGCCACCCTTTCACCGGGCACGGTCGAAGGGCTGACGACGCTGGACAACGCCGCCAAGGCCACCAACCGGCTGGATGCCAAAACGCGCGAACTGATCGCGCTGGCCGTCGCCGTGACCACCCGCTGCGACGGCTGCATCGCGGTCCATTCCAAGGCTGCCGTAAAAGCCGGCGCCACGAAGGAAGAGATCGCCGAAGCCCTGGGCGTGGCCGTGGCGCTGAACGCCGGCGCGGCGGCAGTCTATTCCACCCGGGCGCTCGATGCCGCCGAAAAGGCCGGCAGCGGGGCCTGAACTCCTGCGGCGGGGCCTCGGCCCCGCCGCCCCCGTTTCCGGCCGCCTTGCGTTGTAGCCGGCGCCGGCTCTAGGAATCGGGATGTGGTTTTGATCCTCCCATGCAGGGTCCATGACCGTCACCACGCCGCTCCGCC
>NZ_JBDNXE010000180.1:0-5857 GCF_047721585.1 Gluconacetobacter sp. | reverse complement strand
AGGGCCGGCTGGCCGTCCATCCGGCCCCACCCAGAACCGGCAGGCTCGGCGCCAGCTTCTCCAGCGCATGCTCCGCAAGGCGCCGGTAGGTCGTGATCTTGCCACCGAAGATCGACAGCAACACCCCCTCGCCCGGCGGCGCATCCACATCCAGCACATAATCGCGCGTCACCGCCGAGGCATTCTGCGCCGCGTCGTCATAAAGCGGCCGGACCCCGGCATAGGTCCACACGACATCCTCGGGCGTGACCGCCTTGCGGAAATACCGGTTCACGCTCTCGCACAGATAGCGCACCTCATCGTCGGCAATCCGCACCTCCCCCGGATCGGCGGCCCACGGAATATCGGTGGTGCCGATCAGCGTGAAATCCCGCTCATAGGGAATGGCGAACACGATCCGCCGGTCGGGATTCTGGAAGATATAAGCCTGTTCGCCCTCGAAGCAGCGCGGCACCACGATGTGGCTGCCCTTGACCAGCCGCACCTGTTTGGATGTCCCGATCGCCAGCGTATCGCGCAGAATGCGCTCCACCCACGGCCCGGCGGCATTCACCAGCCCGCGCGCCCGCACCACCTGCTGGCCGCTCGCGTCCTCGATCGTCGCTTCCCACACGCCATCGACCCGGCGCGCCGCGACCAGCCGGGTGCGGGTCCGGATATCGGCGCCCTTCGCCCGCGCATCCATGGCATTCAGCACCACCAAACGGCTGTCCAGCACCCGCCCGTCGGAATAGATGAATGCGCGCCGATATTCCGGCCGCAGCGGCGTACCCACCGGGTCGCGGTCCAGCCGCACCCCGCGCGAGCGCGGCAGCGTCATCCGGCCACCCAGATGGTCGTACAGGAACAGCCCCATCCGCAACATCCAGGCCGGCCGCACCAGCCTGGAATGCGGCAGCACGAAAGAAAGCGGCCAGATGATATGCGGCGCGATCGCCAGCAGCCGCTCGCGCTCGATCAGCGCCTCACGCACCAGACGGAATTCGTAATATTCCAGATACCGCAACCCGCCATGAATCAGCTTGGTACTGGCGGACGAGGTATGGGACGCCAGATCGTGCTGTTCCACCAGCAGCACCGACGCCCCGCGCCCGGCGGCATCCCGCGCGATGCCGACGCCATTGATACCGCCCCCGACAATCAGCAGGTCATAGGGTTGCTGCGCGGCATTCACCGCACGTGATGGATCGGACAGCATGACTCGTTCCTCCTGCCATGTTCGTAAACGAACACAAAAGCAAAAATCAACGCAAAACGAAGCGATGGAGCGCGGTTCCGAACCCAAGAACCCTGATTATTTTGTCATGAAGCGCACACAGATGTTCGTTTTAGAACATGGTACCCACAAAAAGCAGACAAACCGCGCGAACCCGAAAGGACCGATCCGCGCCACGGCGCGTTTACGGACTCACACCGGCGATATGCAGGGCGATCTGATGCTGCTCCAGCACCGCCCGCACCGATGGCGGCGGCGGCCGATCGGTGAACAGCGCATGCACGTCCGACAGATGCCCAACCCGCCCCATCGGCCGCCGCCCGAACTTGGTATGGTCGGCCAGCAGGAACACCGTGCGCGCATTCCGCATGATCGCCCGCGCAAGGTCGATTTCGTCGAGATCGAAATCCAGCAACGTTCCGTCTTCCTCGATGCCGCTGATGCCGATCACCCCGAAATCCGCGCGATACTGGTCGATCATCGCCGTCGCGGTCGGGCCGGTAATCCCCCCGTCATGCGAGCGCACCGTGCCGCCCGCCACCACGACGCGAAAACTGGCCTCCGGCGCCAGGGTCGAGGCCACATGCAGATTGTTGGTAATCACCCGCAACCCCTGGCGATGCCGCAGCGCCCGCGCGAAGGCTTCAGTCGTGGTGCCGATATTGATGAACAGCGACGAATGGTCGGGAATTTCCCTGGCCGCGATCTGCCCGATCGCCTCCTTCTCCCGCCGGTTGAGAATCTGCCGCTCCGCATAAGCAATGTTCTCGATCGACGAGACCAGCCCCGCCCCGCCATGATGCCGGGCCAATTGCCCGATCCCGGCCAGATGGTTCACATCGCGGCGGATCGTCTGCACCGCCACACGCAGGCGCTGCGCCAGTTCCTCATTGGCCACATAACCACGCGCGCGCACCAGCGACAGAATCTCGCGATACCGTTCCTCGGAGGGCACCCCGGCCATCGGCTCAGCCCGCCTCGGCCAGAACCTGCAACACGGCGTCGCCATAGCGGTCCAGCTTCGACGCACCCACGCCCTTGATCCGCCCCAGTTCGTCCAGCGTCTCCGGACGTTCGATCGCGATGTCATGCAGCACCGCGTCGTGGAAGATCACATAAGGCGGAATTTCCTGCTCACGCGCCTCGCCCAGCCGCCAGGCACGCAGCGCCGCGAACGGCCCCTCGGCCTCGGGCGGCAGATTGACCACCGGCCGCGCCGTAGCCGCCCGCGCGGCGCCCCCGGCCCGCGCGCCACGCGCCGTCTTCAATTCCTCCACCGGGTCGTCGCGCAGCAACACCTTGTCCTCACCGCGCAGGATCGGACGCGCCACGGCTTCATTCAGCGCCAGCGCGTTATAATCGCCGGTCACGCGAATGGCCCCACGCGCGATCAACTGCCGGATCACCCCGCGCCAGAACTGCTCGGGCCTGTCCTTGCCGATACCGAACACGCTCAGCCGATCATGGCTGTAGCGCGCGCCCATCTCACTCTCCTTGCCCCGCAGCACCGCCGCCACATGCACCGCGCCGAATTTCTGGCCGATGCGATAGATCGTCGACAGAACCTTCTGCGCCTCGACCGTGCCATCGAACGAGGCGACCGGGCTGCGGCAATTGTCGCAATGCCCGCACGGCGTGGCCAGCGTCTCGCCGAAACAGCCCAGAAGCGCCTGCGTGCGGCACCCCGTGGTCTCGGTCAGGGTAATCATCGCCTCCAGCCGGGCGCTCATGATCCGCTTCTGGGCCTCGGGCGCCGCCGATTGCTCCAGCCAATGCCGGGCCCGCGCGATATCGTCCCCGCCATAGAGCAGAACGGTCTCCGATTTCTCGCCATCACGACCGGCCCGGCCGATCTGCTGGTAATAGGCTTCGGGCGACGAGGGCATGTCCAGATGCACCACCGTCCGCACATCGGGCCGGTCGATCCCCATGCCGAAGGCAACGGTCGCGACGATCACCACCGGCTCGCCCGAGCGGAACCGGGCCAGCGCGGCCCGCTTCTCGATCGGCGACAGCCCGGCATGGAACGGCAGCGCCGGCCAGTCGCGCTCGACCAGCGACCGCGCCACCCGCTCGGTCTTGTTGCGACTGCCGCAATACACGATCGCGGCCTCCCCCTCATGCCGCCCCAGCACCTCCAGCAACTGCCGCAGTTCCGAAGTCTTCGGCCGTACCGCGATGTCCAGATTGGGCCGATGAAAACTGGCGCGCAGGACCAGCGCATCCGGCATCGCCAGCGCACCGAGAATATCGGTCTGCGTGCGCGGGTCGGCGGTCGCCGTCAGCGCAATGCGCGGCACACCGGGAAAATGCTCGGGCAGCGTGGCCAGCGCCCGGTATTCCGGCCGGAATTCATGCCCCCAGGCCGAGATGCAATGCGCCTCGTCGATCGCAATGACCGAGATCGTCAGCCGCGACAGCCGCTCCAGCGTACCGGGCGACAGCAGCCGCTCGGGCGAGACATACAGGATATCCAGCCGGCCGGCCGCCAGATCCGCGCGCACCCGCGCGGCATCGTCGGGTTCCAGTTCCGAATGCAGCGCCCCGGCATTCACCCCCACCTGCCGCAGGGCCGCCACCTGGTCGTCCATCAGCGCGATCAGCGGCGAAATCACCAGCCCGGTGCCCGGTCGCGCCAGCGCCGGCACCTGGTAGCAGATGCTCTTGCCACCGCCGGTCGGCATCAGCACCAGGCAGTCGCGCCCGGCCATCACCGCGTCCACCGCTTCTTCCTGAAGACCCCGGAAATCGGGGAATCCGAACACGCGCGACAGGATCGCGCGCGGCGTATCCTCGGGCTCCGGGGCGGTCATGCCGGCGGCGGGCGACATCGTCATCCGGTCCGTAACGGGGGCGTCAGGGTGCGGCAATCTCGATCTCGACCCGGCGCGAGCCCACGGCGCCGTCCTCGTTCGAAGGTGCACGCGGCTTCTGTCGGATTCGATCGGCCCGCACCCCGTCCGCCACCAACTGGCTCGAAACCTTCTTCACCCGGTCGATGGCCAGCAGGGCATCCGCCGACAGATCGCCATGCGCCGAGGCATAGCCTTCGACCGTCACCACCGATTGCGGATAATGCGCCGCCTGCTCCGCCGCATGCTGCACCACCCACAGGGCCGGGTCTTCCAGCGCCGTGGAATCACGGGTGAAGAACACGACATATTTCCGCGACGGACCATCGGCGCACCCTGCCAGCAGACACAACCCCAGAACGAGAGAGAGGCGACGCATCGGTAGATCCCCTTGCTTAACCGGCTTACGGATGAATCCGCCGCCAACAATGCGGGAAAGTCAGCGACATATGGATAGGGAACCTTGGTGCCCCCTCCCCACCCCCACGTCAACAGTTTCTGCCCGGAGAGGCGCGCTGGCGGCGATCCGACGCGCGTTTTCTGCGCTTCGCGGCGGGCGGCCATCAAGGCCGCTCCGCTGCGATGCTCGAAAACACACGACGGGCGCGGCCCTGACGGGCCGCTCTCGCTCACCAGCACGGCTCTCCGGGCAGAAACCCCCGTTCCTACGAAAAAGCGCCCCGCTTCAAACGGCGGCGGCGACCATCCGGCCGTCCGACAGACGCCACACGCGCGTTGCCTGCGCTTCGCGGCAGGCGCCCACCAAGGCCGCTCCGCTGCGATGCTCGAAAACACACGACGGGCGCGGCCCTCACGGGCCGCTCTCGCTCGCCAGCATGCCTCTCAGGGCAGAAACCCCGCTCCCTGAAAAACCCCTCCGCCTCAGACGGCGGCGGCGACCGCCCGGCCGTCCGACAGACGCCATACACGGTCCAGCCTTTCCACACCGACCAGACGATGCGCGATCAGGATCACGGTGCGACCGGCCGTCACATCGTAAAGCGTCGTCAGGAAGTCCCGCTCGGTCTCCGCATCCAGGCCGGTCGCCGGCTCGTCCAGGATCAGGATCGGTGCGTCAGACAGCAGCGTGCGCGCCAGCGCGATCCGCCGCCCCTGCCCGCCCGAAAGCGATGCCCCGCCCTCGCCCAGCCAGGCGTCCAGCCCATCGGGCAGCGCGCGCACCACATCGCCCACCTGCGCGCGATCCAGCGCCGTCCACAGATCGGCCTCGGTCGCATCCGGCCGGCCCAGCAGAAGGTTGGCGCGGATGGTATCGGCAAACAGATGCGTCGCCTGCGACAGCCACGCCATCCGCTGACGCACGGAGCCGCTCTCCAGCGTCGCCAGATCCTCGCCCCCCAGGATGATCCGCCCCGATGTCGGCGCCGCCACCTTCAGCAGCAGCGCCGCGAGGCTGGATTTCCCGATCCCCGAAGGCCCCAGAATGGCAACCCGCGCCCCCTGCCTGATCTCCAGCGTCAACCCGTCGAACACGGCTCCCCGATCCGCCTGCCAGCGGAACGATACCTGTTCGAAGCGAATATCGGTGCCCGCTGGCGCCGGCCGTGTCCCCACCGGCACCACCGGCCCATCCGCCTCGCCGACCGCGACCACCCGCGCCGCCGCGCGACTGATGCCGCCGGCCAGCGCCCCGGCGCGCGTCAGGCCGCCGGCACTCTCGAAACCGGCAATCACCAGGAACAGCAGCCCCACCCCACGCGCCGCCGGGATCGGCCCCCGCCCCCCACCGAGGGTCGCCGGCCGCCCCGCCAGCACAGCCGCCTGCCCG
>NZ_JBDNXE010000179.1:5388-5972 GCF_047721585.1 Gluconacetobacter sp. | reverse complement strand
ACCGATGGCATGCGCGAACCATAATTTCGGCCCGCAAACGCGGATGGCCGGCAATCCCACCCACTCCCTGACCGGGTTTCCAAAGGGCGACTGCCCTTTGGTGGGTCAAGGGCAAAGCCCTTGTCAGGCCATGCGCCCAATCCGGTGCGCCAAATGAGGCGGGTTCTTTCCGCTCTGGGCGCGCGGTTTTCGCCGCGGGCGCGCCTGGCGCATGCCTTGCGGCTGATCGAGGACGGGGATGTGGTGGCCGGGGTGGCGCTGTTGGGCAGCGTGGCCGAGGCCGGGGTGCCGGAGGCGCAGTTTCGGGTAGGCCGGGCTTATCTGGATGGCACCGGCGTGCCGCCCAGCCTGGTGGAGGGTGCGCGCTGGATGCGTCGCGCGGCCGAGGCCGGATGGGTCGAGGCCCGGATGGTGCTGGGCACGCTGTATCTGTTCGGCCTGCCGCGCGAAGGCGCGGCGGACGAGGGCGTGCGTCTGGTGGCCGAGACGCCGGCCGATCGGGTGCCCGATCCGGTCGAGGCGGCCCGGTGGGCGCTGCTGGCGGCCGAAGCCGGATCGCCCGATGCGCAGGCATTGTATGGCTA
>NZ_JBDNXE010000179.1:0-5378 GCF_047721585.1 Gluconacetobacter sp. | reverse complement strand
GGGGCGGGCGGCGGGGGGCCCCCACGCCGGCCGCTCGGGGGCCCGACCCGGCCCCCGCCCCCCGCCGGGCCGTGCCGGGCGGGGGCGGCCGGATCGCCCGATGCGCAGGCGTTGTACGGCTATATTCTCGCCGACGGGCCGGCCGAAATGCGCGATGTGGTGGCGGCGGAGGGCTGGTTTTCCCGCGCGGCCGCCGCCGGTTGTCCACAGGGCTATCTGGGGCTCGGGCTGGTGTGGATGCGCGCGGCGCGCGACGAGGCCGGGCATGCGCGGGCGGCGGAAGCCCTGCGCGTGGCGGCCGAAGCCGGGCTGGGGTCGGCGCAGTTCATGCTGGGGACGCTCACCGAACGGGGGCAGGGCGTGGCGCGGGATATCGCGGCGGCCACCGCGCTGTATGGCCGCGCGGCCGAGGCCGGGGTGCGCGCGGCCCAGGCGCGGTTCGGTCTGGCCCTGCTGGAGGGGCGGGGCTGCACGCGCGATGCGGCGCGGGCGGAAAGCTGGCTGCGTCGCGCCGCCCTGGCCGGCGATCGCGAGGCGGCATCGCTGCTGGGTGATCTGTACGCCTGCGGCGGCGACCTGCCGCCGAATTATATCGAGGCCGCGCTGTGGTATCGGCGCGCCGCCTCGGAGGGCCACGGGGCGGCCTGGCGGGCATTGGGCATGCTGGCCCTGACGGGGGCCGGCCAGTCCCGTGACGTGACGGAGGCCGCGCGGTGCTTCCGCCAGGCGGCGGCCTTGGGTGACGGGCGGGCGGGCGCCGATCTGGGCAATCTGCTGCTGGACCAGGATGTGTCGGAGGAGGACCGGCGCGACCTCGGGCGGTATTTCGCCCATGCGGCCGAGGCCGGAGACCCGGTCGCGGCCTTCAATTTCAGCATCTGCCTGACCCACGGGTTGGGGATGGCGCGCGATGAACAGGCGGCGGCGGCCTGGATGCTGCGTGCCGCCGACGGCGTGGTGAACGCACAATACTGGTATGGCCGCATGCTGCTGGAAGGGCGCGGCTGCGCGCCCGATCTCGCGGCGGGGCGGGGCTGGATCGCGCGCGCGGCCGAAGCCGGCATGGCCGATGCCCAGGTGGCGCTGGCGCAATTGATGCTGACCGGCCGTGGTGGGCCGCGCGACCATGCGGCGGCGGCGACGCTCTATCGGACGGCGGCCGAACAGGGGCAGGTCGATGCCATGTTCTCGCTGGGGGCGCTGCTGGGTGGCGGCCACGATGTGCCGGCGGACCGGGCGCAGGCCCAGCATTGGTTCCGCATGGCCGCCGAACGCGGCAACGCGCTGGGTCAGTTGATGCTGGGCCGCTATCTGCTGCGCGGACTGGCCGGCATGAGCGACCCGGCGGAAGCCCGGTTGTGGCTGGAACGCGCCGCCGCGCAGGGCGTGCCCGATGCGGCGGCCGAACTGGCCCGGCTGGGGGCAGGGCCGGCGGCCGGCGCCGGGGCGGGCTGAGGGGTGGCGGAGCACATGGTGCCGCCCGCGCGTGGGCGGACATCGCCGGAGGGTCGCGCGGCATGGCAGGTCTGGGCCGATGCGCAGGCCCAGTCGGCCTTTCGCCAGGCACGGGCCTGCGAGGAAACGGGCGACGCCGGGAGCGCGCGAGCCTGGTACGAGCGCGCCCATCGTCTGGCGCCGGAGAGCGTCGTGGTGGCCTTTCCGCTGGCGATGGCGCGGCTGCGCGACGGCGATGCCGGGGGGGCCGCGCATATACTGCGCGCGCTGACCGCGCGTTTCGATTTCCGCGAGGCCTGGGTCGCCCTGGCCGCCGCCCTGCTGATGGCGGGCGAGGATACGGCCGCGATCGCCGCCGGGCAGCACGCCCTGTCCCGCCACGCGCCGCCCGGCGACATGGGGGCGTTGTTCGCACGGCTGGCGGCATTGGCCGGGCGGCCGGGCTGGTGCGGGCTTTCGGTGTCGGGACGGTTGTTTCTGGGCGCGTCGGCGGTGACGGTACTGATCGACGGGCGGCCGGTCTCCGGCGTGGCGGACGGCATGAAGCTGCCTGTGCGGTGGCGTCGGGCGCGGCAGGTGGTGGTTCTGGGCGGCGGCGTGCCGCTTCTTGGCAGTCCGCTGGAGCCGGCGGCGCTGCAACGGATCGACGGGCTGGTGGAGGCCGGACCGGACGGCCTGTCGGGCTGGGCCTGGCATCCATCGGACCCGGATCAGGCGCCGGCCCTGCATATCCGCGACGCGCGGGGGCGCATGATCCGGCGCCTCGTGGCCGCCGAGCCCGCGCCGGAGGCGGACAGCCTTCTGCCCCTTGCCCGGCCGCGCCGCTTTGCCGTGGCGGCGGCGGATCTGCCGCCCGGCCCGCTGCATGTGGAAGGGCCGGATGGCAGCGATCTGGCGGGCAGCCCTCTGGCGGCGCATCCCGTGATGTCGCCCGGCGATGAGGGGGCTGTCTGCCCCCCGCCCGCGGTGCCGCCATGCCGGGCCGGACTCGCCATCGTCATTCCCGTGCATGGCGACCGTGCCGGCACGCTGGCATGTCTGGACTCGGTGCGGGCCAGTGTGGGGGACGCGGTGCCGGTGTTCGTGGTGGACGACGCGACGCCGGACCCGGCTCTGGCGGCGGAACTGGATAGGCGGGCGCAGGCGGGTGCCATCCGCCTGATCCGTCACGCGCGTCGCCTGGGCTTTCCGCGATCGGCCAATGACGGCATGCGCGCGGCGGCGGGGCAGGACGTGGTGCTGCTGAACAGCGACACGCTGGTCGCCGGGGGCTGGCTGGCGGAACTGGCCGACATTGCCTATGGCGCGGCGCATATCGGCACCGTCACGCCGCTGTCGAACCATGCCAGTCTTTTTTCCTGGCCCGGCCCCGATGCGCTGCCCGACGACGCGCCGGCGCCGATGCCCGATCTGGAAACGGTGCGGCGCCTGATGGCGGCGGCACGGGCGGCCAATGGCGGGCAGGCGGTCGAAGTGCCGACCGGCCATGGATTCTGCCTGTTCATCCGCCACGATTGCCTGGCCGCCGCCGGCCCGTTCCGCGCCGACCTCTTCGCGCAGGGCTATGGCGAGGAGAATGCGTTCTGCCGCCGCGTCGCCGAGGCGGGCTGGCGGCATGTCGCGGCCACCGGGGTCTTTGTCGGCCATGCGGGGAGTGCCTCCTTCGGCGCCGCCGGCCCGGCGTTGCTGCGGCGCAATCTGGCGATCCTGGACCGGCTGTATCCCGGCTATGGCGCACTGGTTGAAGCCCATGCCGTCGTCGATCCGCTGTTCGCTTCCCGGCGGCGGCTGGCCCTGGTGTGCTGGCAGCGTGGAGGGGCCGGCTGGCGCCACGCGGTGTTGCTGGTCACGCACGATCAGGGTGGCGGCGTGGAACAGGTGGTGCGGGACCGCGCCCGGATGTGGCGCGCCCAGGGCACGCGGCCGGTGCTGCTGCGGCCCACGCCCGACGGATGCCGACTGGAGGATGGGGCGGGCGACGCATGGTCCGCCATGCCACGCTTTCGCCTGCCGGAGGACTGGGACCTGCTGCTGGCGGTGCTGCGCGCGTCGGGCGTGGAGCGTGTGGAATGGCACCACGGGCTGGGGCACGAGATCGACGCGCCGACGCTGGCGGCCGGGCTGGGCGTACCCTACGCGGTGCATGTTCATGATTATGTCTGGCTCTGCCCCCGCGTCGCGCTGGTGGATGCGTCCGGCCGCTATTGTGGGGGGCCGGAGCCGGAGGGATGCGCTGCCTGCCTGCGCACAGGGGGCAGCCTGCTGAAGGGCGCCGGCCCGGTGCCCGTACGCCTGTCGGCCTATCGCGCCCGGTCGGAAGCCGTGCTGCGCGGGGCAGGGGAGGTTCTCGTGCCCTCCGATGACACGGCCGGGCGCATGCAGCGGGCCTTTCCCGGTCTTGCCATCGGCGTGGCCGCGCTGGCGGATGACCGGGTGCTGGCGCCGCCGGCGGCGCGGGCGCGGGTTCCGGGGCAGCGGATACGGGTGGCGGTTCCCGGCGCGATCGGCGTCGAGAAAGGGTACCGCGTGCTTCTGGCGGCGGCGCAGGACGCCGCGATGCGGGCGCTGGACCTGGAATTCATCGTGGTGGGGCATACGCCGGACGATGACGCGCTGATGGCCACCGGCCGGGTGTTCGTCACCGGACCCTATGAGGAAAGCGACGGCGCCGCGCTGCTGGCGGCGCAGCAGGCGGACCTGGCCTTCCTGCCCTCGATCTGGCCCGAGACCTGGTGTTTCGCGCTGGGGCTGGCGTGGCGGGCGGGGCTGCGGGCGGTGGTTTTCGACCTGGGGGCCATGGCCGAGCGCGTGCGGCGCGCCGGCTGGGGGGCGGTGTTGCCGCCCGACCTGCCCATTCACGAATTGAATACGTTTTTCCTGTCTTATGGGCAGATCGGGGCGGTTACCGCGCGCCGCCAGGAGAAAAGGGAGATCGCGACCGTGCACCCAGTCGACCGCCTGCCGGCGCACCATGCCGCGCCTTGTTCCACCGCCCCTAGACGGAAGGCTCGCTGATGCCCGACAGCATGACGATGGACAATCCGGGCCGGCTGACGGACCTGAAGGTCGCCGGCCGCCTGATGACGCTGGATGCGGGCCTCTATTGCATCTTCCACGCCGCCGGAAGCGAGGCGCCGACCGGTACGGATCTGCCGGGCGTGCGGATCTCGCGCGCACCGGGGCCGGGGGGGGCCGGGGTCGGAATCGCGACGTTCGATGACGAGGGCTGGCTGGGCGCGGCGCGCAACGCCGCACTGGTCCGCGTGCCGGGGGCGGCGGGGCAGATCCTGATCACCATCTATCACGACCCGGCCCGGATGGCCGAGACGCCGCGCCTTCAGGTGGTGCGTCTGGCCGATGCGGCGGCGGCCGGCCCGGCGTCTGCCATGGCCCCGCCGCAGCCCGGCGCCGTGCCGCCCTTTCCCGTGGCCCCGTCATCCACGCAGCCGAAGCTGGAACCCCAGGGCACAAAGGGCCCCGCCGGCGAACTGACGGCGCATATCCAGCGTCGCGGCGATGTGGCGGCTTCGCTGATGGACTGGATGGGCACGCCCGGCAGCCGGAACTGGATCGAGGGTTTCGCCATCGCGCCGGCCCAACTGATCACGACCGAGGATATCGAATATCAGGCGGTGCTGGGGCGGGGCTGGCTGTCGCCCTGGGCCTCGGGCGGCCAGTTCTGCGGCAGTCGCGGCATGGCGCTGCCGATCCTGGGCCTGCGCGTTCGGCTGAAGCCGCAGGCCGCCGGCCGGTATCATTGCCGTGTCTGGGCCAGTTTTACCGATGGCAGCCGGGTGGGGCCGGTGACGGATGGCGGGGTGGCCGAGGCCGAAAGCGCGGCGCCGCTGGAAGCCTTCCGTGTCGAGATCGTGCCTGTGGCGGTGGCGGAACGTCCCGATGAAGGGGAACAGGCATTGCTGGCA